>CAXFJI010000078.1:0-9045 GCA_964003275.1 uncultured Planctomycetaceae bacterium | reverse complement strand
AAAGGAAGCAGAAAAAAATGCAGTGCAATACCAACTCGATATCGACGTTTCGTCTTGTACGATTGGTGATCAACATGAATTTCAGCGCACCTTCACGATAGACCCTTTTCACAAACGCTGCCTCTTAGAAGGACTTGATAATATCGGCCTGTCTCTTCAGCAAGCACATGAGATTGATGCATGGGAGAGTCGTCATGGCATCGCTCCCATAAATACTGATCACTAACAAACAGAGGGAGTTGCACGCGTTCATGGGAGAAAGCCGACGTCAGAAAATTGAATTGTTACTGCGTGAATCACCAGATGATATCTTCCTAAGGTACAGCCTTGCTCTCGAATTAGAGAATGAGGGTGACTGGGAAACAGGAATCGATATCCTTCAGGATCTCGCCCGCGGCACACCTCCCTATGTTCCGGCCTATCACATGGCAGGCCGTCACCTTGCAAAGCATGGAAGAATCTCTGAGGCTCGCACAGCGTTGCGTGAAGGGATTGATGAGGCTCGTCGCCAGGGTGAATCCCACGCCGCAGGTGAAATGTCTGAGTTTCTCTCCTCCTTGGGAGAATTAGGAGAAGGGTGACATTCATTAATGGCTGAAAACGATTAATTTTCTAGCCGCTTGCAAGAAGGCTCCAATGGTTTCTGAAGAGAACCATCGAGCAAAAATAAAACATCCACTCATTCGCAGCACGGAGGGGGTTCACCGGACTCAGAACCACGGGTGATCTCAAATCCGAGATCCTCAATCATTTTGTGATCTGCCTTAGGAAGCTGGCCTTTCGTCGTGAGGTAGTCGCCAACAAACATAGAATTGGCTGCATACAGACCAAGGGCTTGGAGACTGCCAAGATGGATTTCCCGGCCTCCAGCAATCCTAATTTCAGACGAAGGATTGACAAATCGCATCATCGCTAGCCCACGAAGACAGTCGCGTGGACTCAAACGCCTAACATTTTCCAGAGGGGTACCTTCAATGGAATTCAAAAAATTAATTGGGATGGACTCAACACCAAGACTTCGAAGCTCAAAAGCCATTTCCATAAGATCTGTATGATTTTCTCCCATTCCCATAATGCCACCACTACATAATTCCAGCCCTGCTGAGCGGCATGCCGATAAGGTCGCAACGCGATCGGCATAGGTGTGAGTCGAACACACTTCACCGTAATATCGTTCACTTGTATTGAGGTTATGATTGACTTTATCAACACCAGCGTCTGCAAGTCGTTTCGCTTGGTGTGGCGTCAAAAGACCGAGACAGGCACAAATATTGAGGTTATGCTGCTCTTTAATCTGAGGAACAATTGAACAAACAAAGTCCATTTCACGCTCGGAAGGACCCCTTGCCGAAATAACGATACAGAAGGTCTTTGATTGCTGCTCTGCAGCATGTTTGGCAGCCTCGAGCAGTCTCGGACCAGACAAAAGATTATATTTTGGGATCTCCGCCTCTGAAACCTTTGACTGAGAACAATACCCACAATCTTCTGGGCAAAGACCACTCTTTGCATTCATGAGATAAAAAAGCTGTACCGTATTTCCAAAGTACTGACGGCGAACGTCATACGCAGCAGATAATACGCTCAGCAGTTCGTCATCTGATGACTCAAGAACTGCCATTATTTCAGCGCGATCGGGAATATCACCAGCCAGAGACTGGGCTGCTAATGATTGCCAACGAGAAGGCAAAGAAACAGCCGGCGTCGAGCACGAGTCAACAGGTACAGAAGACATGATTTTCTCATTTATCAGGATGCAATCAAAAAATAAAATGTAAGCGATGGGCAGCATCCTGCCAAAGACAGTTCATATCTTCGCAAAAACTCAATGATTGATCACAGTTCAAGCGGGAACGGACTGAGCAGTTCTAGACCCGATTTTGTCACAATATAGTCATTTTCAAGACGTATTCCGCATGATAATCCCGGGGCATACAGTGCTGGTTCAACCGCAATCACATCGCCAACTTCCAGCGTGTCGTCCCAATGAGGATTCAGGTGCGGTCCCTCATGCACAAAGAGACCAATGCCGTGTCCCAGATGACTTGACCAAGAACCAATCGCAGCTGAGTTAAGCCACTGCTGCACCTCATCATAAATGTCACGACATCGCACACCTGGTTGCCCCACTCGCTCCACGATGTCAAACGCTTGACACACGTGGTTCCAGGCTATGAGTTGGTCGTCCGTTGGATTCCCATCTACGGCAATGGTCCGAGCATTGTCAGCAAAATATCCTCTGTACGCAGGGCCAAGATCCAGTATGTACAGTTCTTCAGAGAGGCACCGGCGCTGCCGGGGTGGACCACCTCGCACACCGGCTGCATAGTCATTCCCTGTCCCCGTGAGCATTTCACCACACATAGAAACTGCAGCCGCCTGAAGCGCCGAAAAGACATCCAGTTCAACGACTCCTGGATGAATTATTTCTCTTGCCACTCGATACATTTCACCTGTGGCATCAATAGCCCGCTTCAGGAGTGCTATTTCATCCTTTTCTTTATGCCGACGCATTTCAAGAAGCGTACGATCAATATCAATGATCTCTGCCTCAGAAAACAGATGCGTTACGTGTACTGGACAGGTCGAAAACTCAACACCGACTCGTTTTATGGAAGGAACGCCAGCAAAATAATCTTTCAAAACATGAGCACTTGCCTCTCGCTGATCAGTACGCAGTGTTGATCTCCATTTAGCTGCATATGATCGCACATCATCCACAGCTTTTGCATCAACCACCTTATCAGGACAGATAAGGAGCGACTCTCCTGAAGCAAGAAGGGCAGCCACAGGAGAAAAACGAAAGTCCCACCGATACCCCGTGAGGTATTGCACATGTTCGGCAGACACCACAATAGTTGCATCGATTTTCAATGCGTTCATATGATCGAGAAGTCGACCTTGGCGCACCCGACACAAGTCTGGATCAAGCGTCACATTATTCATAATGACTTATTTCATCTGGGGTATGGATGAGGGATCAAATTCTGGATACCGAGGATTCATTTTCTTCAGTGTGTCGCGCAGCAATCGAGCAACCACAAGATCTCGGTACCATTTGCGATCGGCGGGCACAATATGCCAGGGAGCAACCGTCGTATTACATCGAGTTAAGGCATCGTTATATGCATCTTGAAACGCATCCCACCGCTCACGGTCTTCGATATCTCCTGGAACAAGCTTCCACTGTTTCTGAGGGTCCTGAAGGCGTGCTTCAAATCGCTGCCGTTGCTCATCCTTACTGATATGGAGAAAACATTTTAAGATTGTGAGCCCACCCTTGGTGAGAAGTTTTTCAAAAGCATTGATTTGCTCATACCGTGCTTGCCAGACACTCTCTTCACAAAGCTTTCTAATTCGCACAACAAGAACATCCTCATAATGAGAACGGTTGAAAATGCCAATCCGTCCATGAGCAGGCATAGCCTTGTGCACACGCCATAGAAAATCATGTGATAATTCAAGTGAACTTGGTTCTTTGAAACTCACTACATCAAGGCATTGTGGCGATATGCCTCGAGCCAACATTCGGATGGTGCCGTCTTTTCCTGAAGCATCCATCCCTTGGAGCACAACTAAGACTGAGCGGCGCGATTCAGCATACAGCCGATAGGCGAGATTATCCAATTCCTTCAAGATCTGGCGGGTTTCATTTTTGCCAATCTTTTTCTTAACTTCTGACTTATAGCTAGGGTCAAAATCTCTTAGTTGAATTTTTTTTCCCGGAGATAGAAAGAGTGGTTGATCCATCACGGCATCCTTTGAGTGGACCCGAATAATACCACATCTCTTATCGACTATCGTCCTGATTCGTAAAACGCGGCCCTTGAACTCACAACACGACTCCCACGCCGCTGTTGCCGTGGAGGACTGATCATACGTGACTCCAACATGTCAGCTACAAGTGATGGGTCAACGGATTCACCGGCAAGGCACTCAAACTCCTCTTCAAACTCGAGCAACTCTCGAATGGAAGCGACCGAAACAGTACGAATTGGACATTGATGAGTACCGGCTCGAAAAAAAGAACGAGTGGTTCGCGTTTGCCCTGACGTTGGACACAAGTCTATTGGAGTCTTCATACATCTCTCTTTTTGGGGCATGGACAGTTTCTCCCAACCATTTTGGGCATATCGCATGCCAAACAATGAAACGCCCACAAGAAAGACAAAAAAACTCCCTAAACGTTTTCTTCAGCCGATTTCGACGCTATTTTTTCCTACAGTTGGTACAACCGGCACTGTAGTGAAGATGGTTCGTTTGAAAAAACTTCACGTCGCATGGAAAAACTTGCAGCAATCGACGGGTATGCGACAGGTATCGGTCCTGTTGCGATCAGTCAGCACTTCGGTGATCTGGCAAAGCCGCGGCTCCCTGAGAACGAATCCGATCTCGGAGTTCTGCTGCCAACTCGTAGTTCTCCGAACGTACGGCCTCATCCAGTTGCTCCGTCAGTGTTGAACCAACTTCATAACGCTGACGAACATTTTCTCGCATTTCTTCTAGACGCATAACCAACTCATCATCCTCGTATTGGTCAACCGCGTCATATCTTTCAAACAGATCTCGAAACTGCTCAAGGCCTGAATTTATCTCAAGGATGGCCGCTTCTGCCCCATGCTCTTCCAACTCTGCTAACGATGTAGCCTGAACTCGATGAAAAAGCACGAACGGTCGGTACTGCTCGTGAGAGAGAGTCCAGTCATCATCTGATGAATACTCTCGTATAAAATCCATGAATGAGAGACTATGTTGAGCGTCTTGGGCTGCTCGACGGTATTCTCGCAAGGACAACCAACATAATCTGCGATGATAGAACTGGATAAATTCTCGATCTGCCTCAGCCCGCTGTTCCTGACCAAGTTGGAATGAATCTCCCTCACGAATCACTTCACCAACAAGATAATCATAGTAGGTCTCTGCACCATGAGGCTTATCTCCATCGGGACGAAGTTCCGTTTCCATCTGCAGAAGCCCCATATCAATTCTCATCTGCAAGACTTCACGACCATCATGAGCTTTTAGGAGGCGAGCATTTACTTCACCCGGACTATAGCTCCAGTCTTCAAAAACAGAATCAATATCACGAGGTGACGACATGGCAGACAATCCAATTCTGAACGGAGAAATAAAGGTGTTCGACAAATAATATTTTCTGAAATAGGGTATATTTCTAGTATACCAAAACACGCACTCCAATTCCTCTACGGAATCATTCCATCAACGAGCGGCGGCGGCGCTTGGTTTCACTGCGATGTCGTTTCTGAGTGAGACGACGCATGACTGCGGAACGAGGTTTTTTAGTCTTTTTTCGTACCTTTGGAGGCACGGCAGCCTTTTCAATGATACACGACAGTTTGGTGAGACAGTCTGAAATATTCCTGTGCTGTTCGCGAAACCGCTGACTCGAAATAATCAGATCTCCGTCTGATGTAAGACGGTTTTTCAGATGCTCTTCAATGCGTTTTGCCACATACGAAGGCAAATAAAGCGAATCTTTCACCGAGAACCGCAAAACAGCTTTACTGCTTGTACGGTTAACATGCTGGCCGCCTGGCCCAGCACTGCCAACAAACTGCCAACGAATGGCCTCCGGAGGGATCTCTATCTTCCCTTGAACAAGATAAAGAGGCTGGACTCTGGATAATCTTTTCATGAACAACCATACGGAAAATCAAACACTTCTGGCAATATGAATCTCACAGCATTGCTCACAAAAGGTGACCATAAAAAGAAACACAATGCTCTGGACAGTCTGCAAAGGTACCTCCCATACTTTTCTCTCTTGTGGCTGGTCAAGGAAACCTTCCTTGCTCACAGCCTGATACGATTTTCAGGAGTCTTTGGAAAGTATGTTTCAAATTGCACTCAGTCAGATAACGACTGCCCGTTGGGAGTTACCCAGAGAACTCCCTTGCTTCGCCAATAATGGCTTTTCTTCAGTGGCTCTCTGGCGTCATAAGATTTCTGATTTTACAAACGACGAAATACAACTCTTGTTCCAAGAATACTCTATGAACGCATCAAGTGTTCAGTGGGCAGGAGGATTTACGGGAAGTGATGGTCGTTCTTTTGAAGAAAGCCTCACTGATGCAGAGGATGCCATTCACTTAGCATCTTCCCTCAAGTGTCCCATCGTAGTGCTTCATAGTGGAAGCCGTGGTGGCCACACTCTGTCACATGCCCGCCGGCTTCTTGCCGATGCCATTGAATCATTGATTCCAGTAGCAAATCAAAAGAATGTGCAACTGGCTCTCAAACCACTACATCCACATGCGTCAGCCGGATGTAGCTTCTTGACGGAACTGACTGACGCGATTGCACTCATTGACCAATTCAACGAGTGCTCTCTCTTGAATAGACCTGTTGGTTTATCTCTCGATCTTTGGCATTTTGCAGATGACCCTCATCTCCTCGATCACTTGCCGGATCTCGTTAGGCGAACACTCGTTATACAGGTCGCTGATCGAACAGCACCTCCTTCAAATGAACATGAACGACTTCCAGTTGGACGCGGCATGCTTCCCCTTAAGGACATTGCATCGCAATGCATCGCTGCTGGCTACGATGGAGTGTTTGAATTTGATCCAATTGGAGAAGCGGTTGAGGCGGTCGGATATGAATCTGTCATCCATACACTTTCCGACATAGCCGCATGTTGGTCAAACACCCTCGGTACTCACCAAATCCAAGCAGCACGGCAGACCCACCAACCGGACTATCTCAGACGACCATCCTCTGTATCACGTAAATCCCAAGCCTCCAACCAGGTGGTTTCACCAGGTTGAAGTTTGAAATCCTGGCGCAGACGCTGGTCGAAATCATCCATGTGTGCAGCACCGTAAAAAACTGCAATTTTCTGGTGACCCTGCTTAATCTGATCCTGAAGAACATTCAGTGCGGCCTTATTTCGGTCAGTAATAAGCGTCGATCCATCTTCACCACCAAAAGCCGATGTCAACACATCCATATCAGAGAACTGTTCGGCCATCAGTCGGCGTAATAGTAGTTCTCTATTCGAGCCAAAGAAAATACCAAATAAATCACCCACACCAATATCTGGACTCGATCTTTTTTGGGTTTTTGCTCGAGCCATACTTTCTTCCATAAGTTTCATGAACATACTCCACCATGACTCCCCTCGTTTAGCCATTGCTTCATCAAATTCTTGAGGAGATAAATCAGCGTGGACAAAATTGCGTGCTCTGTAGTCAATCTGATTGAGTTGAAAGGTCAATCCAAGCAATTTGGTCATACCTTGTTGGGCAGATCCAATGGCTCCGCTCGGACGGCCGCCCGGTCGAGGAACTCGAGCATTTTCGGGGGCAACAAGCTCATACAGGACAGCGTCGTATTGTTTGAATACATTGTTAAGAGTGGCGTAATATTCCTTGCTACCAACGTGAACAGCCGCTATGAGATCGACCTGCAGATGTCTCGGCGATTGTTTGTGCAATGAGTACTCCACGATTGCTGTATCAAGAGAACACGGTTCTTTCTTCACATCACGTGACAAACGGAGAAACGACTGTTTTTCTACTCCTTTATCTTGACGAGTCTGAACGACGGGTTCCGCAGCACCTACTGTGGATATCACCATCATGGCAAACAAGGCAAAACAGGCTGAAGACCTGCTCCAGAAACCGGCAATTTCTGACTGAATCAAACCCAGCATTGAAATTCTCCATTCGCGAGCTGTTGGGGGAGGACGGGATACTTGGCTCAGTGCAGAATACCCAAGCCTTCCCGTTCTGCCACACTTCCATAGTTTAGTCGATAAATCCGGGTAAACCATAAGGTTTACCAAGTTTCATCAACTGTCACGACCATTACGACCGATACGGATTCTGGAGCCTGCACCGGCGGGCGAAAGATCCTGTTCCACTGGATACTTGGTGATGGCTACGAACAAACAGATCCGACATCAAACAGGCGTTGTTTTTTCAGTTATCGCGGCAATCGGCATGCTTGTCATGCCTGTCACATGTTTCAGCGTGGCACATGCAAGTGACTGGATGCCAATGCTTCCTGATCAGGATTTTTATGATTTTCAATTATTCGCTCCACCGCATCTTAACGAATATGGCATCTGGGAACGAGATGATGACGGTATTTATTTTAACTACGACACGTTGTATTGGGGCATCACCATTCCAAAACAAAGTGATGTCGGTCGTGCAGCCACACCAACAGGTGAACAGATATCAGTCATTCCTACACAGCCGATCTCTCCTTTTACGATTGCGGACCTCAACAACGACTATCTCACGTTCTCCCAAGAGAATCCAATCATCGTTCAAACATCAAGTGCGGGATCAACTCCGACCATATCGGTACTTGATAATGTTGCATCAAACACCTCTCTCTTTGAAGTTGGTTCCGATCCACTAGAAATGCAACTCAATACCAGTTGGATGCGAACAAAGATGACCTGGGGGGATCGTTATTCCGGAGGATGGTCATATGGTGGCCGGGGTGTTCATCTCTCTTACTTCAAAATTGGAAAACAGGCCCAAGATTTTGGAACTGCCAATGAATTTGCTGCAAACTCGCCAACACAAGAATTTACATTCGAATCCGACACAGCTGGCGGTGGCGGTGGCGGTGGCGGTGGCGGCGGTCAGGGTGGTAGTTCAATTATCACCATTACCCTTGAAACAACGGTAGACAGTCCTCAGCCTGACCACGTGATTACTCAGACACTCCTTCAAAGAAATACCACAGAAATTCAGTCAGCGTCTGTCGCAGCAACGCTCAAACGCGAATTGGGTCGGGAAAAAGGATCCACGAAGGCAACGTTCTCACTCGGCCCTCGCTTTATACAACTCGCAGACCGATTCGAACTGGACTACGTCAGCTTCCAAAACACGTTCAACCAAGGCGGCGGCGGCGGCGGTGGTGGCGGTGGCGGTGGTGGCCAGCAGGGCGGCCAGGGCGGCCAAGGCGGCCAGCAGGGCGGCCAGCAAGGCGGCCAGCAGGGCGGCCAGCAGGGCGGTGGTAACAACAACAACAACAACAACAATAATAATAACTCGATTACAACAG
>CAXFJI010000077.1:0-9063 GCA_964003275.1 uncultured Planctomycetaceae bacterium | reverse complement strand
GGGGCCGAACCTGCGGAATTGCAGGAAACACAGCATCAGGACTTTTGGCATCGTACACAACAAGATCAGGGTGGACGGTGTTTGGCATCGGGAGTACAGATCGATCAATAGCCTGTGCGGACACGCCTTTGCTGGATGCAGGTGAAGGTTCTGCACCAACGAGTACTGTTGTGGTGCATACTCCGAAGAAAGCAAATAAAAGAAAATGATGAAAATGAAAAGAAGCAGTATTCACGGAGAATGCCGGAAGAAGACGGATAACGAGAAGATTCATCTTTTTTGGATTAACCTTTGTACGGGGACGTGGATTTCTTTCGAGCCTTTTTGAGATGGTAATTACCATCCCAAAAAACACAGAGTTTTCTATGCAGAATGCGCAATAGTACTATACGATGTCTTAGATGAGTTGCTGTCAAGAAACAAGCATTACCACGCTATAGACCAAAAAAATACATGGTCTACAGTAAACCATTCGGGGTACCCGGTGGAGTGGCACCCCCTTTCACGCCAACCCCTTTTTAGACTCTCTGAGAATGCCAAACGATTGCCAGTGTGATCCAAACTCACATTCATCGATCAATCCGTCTCCACTGCTTACGGGACATGTTCGAGCTGTTGACCCTGAGGAAGACAACAAAGTATTTGAACTTCTCTATGATTACGAAACAACGCAACTCAAAAGAGATGCATTCAGTCGTGAGGTGACATTCGCAGGAACCAACCGATCGGCTATATACATTGAGTCCGTTGGTAGCACAGCCCATAATCTCGGTGTCTTAAGGGGTGATAAAATTGCTTTGTGCATTCCATTGATTGATCCAAATTCGAACTGGTGGGGTCGATCGCTTGGTCACGATAGCGTTCCTATTTGTCGGTCGGGTCAGACAATCCACCTCACCTGTCATCATGGCCACCGGCATGTTGCGGTTATTGTTGATCGGGATTTATGCGAGGAATCTTGGGAGAGTGATGGACGTGCCCCAGGCCTTCTCGTGAACGACGTTTTGAAAAAAACAGAACAGCGTTTTTTGCGCGTGGATGCTCAACGATTAAAAATGTGGGGACATCGGTTGAGCAAAATAGTGAACCAAAGTGCAAATCAGGAGTCACATTTGTCAGCAACGGCGCTTGAAAATGAGCTTATCACAGCCGTGAGAAGTCTTTTTGAAGAAGGTGAACCAATGGAATTCAATGAGCCCGTAGCAAGGTCACTTGTTGAGTCAGCACTGATACAGTCCGATAGCAGTTCAAAATACGCTCAAACAATTTCAGATCTGTGTGTCAAACTAAATGTGAGTAGACGAACACTTGAACTCGCATTTCAAAAGATTACAGGGAAAAGCCCACTCAAATTTCTCATGCAGAGGCGACTCGGCCGAGCCTATGAAATGTTGAAACAGGGCTCTCCAGATTCTTTGCGGGTGACCGATGTTGCCATGGCATGTGGCTTTCACGAGTTTGGTCGATTTGCCTGTCGATATCGGCAGGCGTTTAATGAAACTCCTCGGCAAACCCTTTATCGCAGGACTCTGCCAAGTAGTAGAAGTTGTTCGATTCTGGTTTGAAGTAGCAGCCGTTGATTGACATGTACTGTTGTCGGCGACAAGGCAATCGTTAGGCTACCAAAGGCATGGGACAATCAAGAGTTGTTGCCACAGCTCGCAACAGTTCAATTTCATTTGCGACAAGTTTGCCATCCGCAGAGGCAGTCTCGGAGAGACCTCGAATAAGACGGGCCTTTGATTTATTTGGTAATCGAGTCAGCGACTCTAATGAAACATTCAGTTGATTAAGTACGTGTCGATCCCAAGGAACAAGCGTACAGTTTTTCAAGCCAGTAGCAGCTATCCCTCTCTGAAAAGCAGCTTCAATAACATCGCTGTTACCTCCTCCAGCGTGTGCGAGAGCAGACATAACGACCGCAACATCATCAGGGGTTGGACGTCCAGGTTTTCTGTCATGAGAATGTCCAAAATACGGATCTAAAACGTGAAATACAATCTTCTGTAACGTCCACTCAAATAAACTCAGTTTGTTGTCAGCTTTTGCTAGCGCATCAATGTTTTCACGAAAGCGGGCATATTGTGACGCTGAAAGATCTTTCAACGGCGCAAGACAAATATCGACAAGGGGCAGTCGGACTTCTCGAGGTAAACGAGTAGTCGCTGTATGCAACTCTAATGTTTTTTTGTGAACTGCTGGATCTGCTTTCGATGCAAGATGTTCAAACTGCTTTTGACAACTCTCGTAATCTGCATCAAGCAAAAGCGCATAAATTACTGCTCGTGCACCAAATGGCTCATGGGCTGCATCTCGCACATCTTTTGGGATGGTTTCAAGAAGTCTA
The DNA here is from genome assembly GCA_964003275.1 of uncultured Planctomycetaceae bacterium. Taxonomy (GTDB): domain Bacteria; phylum Planctomycetota; class Planctomycetia; order Pirellulales; family UBA1268; genus CACORA01. The sequence continues at coordinate 6,716 of CAXFJI010000077.1, read as the reverse complement.
TGAGATTTCTCAATCTGTTGGGGCGTTGGTTTGCCAATCGCATTGACTGCCTGATCAGGTGAGATTGTGATTGGGACAGGATGCGGTGAAGATGCTTTTATTTGAGAACTCGCTGCTGATCCTCCAGCAAAGCCGACAGTTCCAGTTGGTGTGGCTGATGAAGGAATAGACGAATCCGTAGCCAGAATAGCTTTTTCCGCATTCCAGAAGCGGTCAATTCTTGAAATGCGTTCATCAAGCGGTGGATGTGTTGCAAACAATGCCCGTACCCCGGAGGCAAAAAACATATGTGACGCTTCGGTCGCATGAGAGGCTTCCATCTTTGAACCGTCGTCGAGCCCGCCAATTTGTTTCAAAGCACCTGCAATACCATCTGGATTACGTGTAAATTGAACAGCTGAAGCATCTGCTAAGAATTCTCTTTGACGGCTTACCGCAGCCTTGATCAGATTGCCAATGAGCGTCCCGGCAAAGCCAACTGCCATCAGTCCAAGTCCCAGGGCAAGAAATACTCCGGTGCCCCCACCTTTATCATTACTGCTTCGACGACTCCCTGATGACGCGGCAATTCTCAGTAAGTAATACCCGATCAGACCAACGAGTAAGATACCGTGGACAATGGCGATCAAGCGAATATTCAGGCGCATGTCACCATTGAGAATGTGGCTAAATTCATGAGCAATAACCCCTTGAAGTTCATCACGGCTGAGTTGCTCAACACAACCTCGAGTGACACCGATGACAGCTTCCTCAGGTTTATATCCTGCGGCAAAAGCATTGATGCCCTTTTCACGGTCCATCAGGTAGACGGGAGGCACTGGAAGGCCTGAGGCAATTGCCATTTCTTCAACGACATTGAGGACTTTTCTTTCTACTTGATCGCTTGAGTTCTCAAGGATTCGTCTTCCACCAAGGGAGAGCGCCAGGGGTTCACCCCCTCCAGCCAGTTGTGCCGTTTTATACAGACTGCCAGCGCTGACTACTCCGCCGACAGCAAGAGCCACACCAGCAAGAACGTCAGGCCGCCAAAATGTGACAGGCCCCAACTGGGCAATAGCCTCATTTTCATGACCAAATTGCTCAACACCACCAAGAAAGAGCATCATCACAAGAATGTAGATACCCACAATGAGTCCGATGACTGCAACAAGAAACAGTCCAACAAGTCGGCCTGTGTTCCGCCGGGCTTTCTCTTGGTGCTCAAAAAAATTCATTCGATATCAAGCAATGGAATGCTTAGTGATTCGGATGGTATCGGTTGGTATACGTTGTGGATGCGTTACGAGCGAATAATTGAATTTAGAATGATACTTTCGGTGCTGCCTGAATAGCTTCCCTATCTTCAAATTCAAGAAGGGAGGCATGCAGGAAGCCAAAGCTTCCTGCAAGAAGAACCTGAGGAAAGGAATCTCGGTAAGTGTTATACGATGTAATCGCATCGTTGAAGCCCTGCCGTGCAAAGGCAACTTTGTTTTCGGTGCTGGTGAGTTCTTCTTGAATAGCCATCATATTTTGATTGGCTTTTAGATCAGGATACGCCTCGGATAATGCGAAAAGTTTACCGAGTGACTGAGTCAAGAGAGACTCTGCTCCGCCAAGCGCACCCATGGCTTTTGGATCGGTTGGATTTGCAGCAGCTTTCCCTGCAGCTGAAACGGCCTGATTACGAGCATTAATGACCGCCTCCAACGTTTCACGTTCATGAGACATATAGCCCTTCGCGGTTTCCACGAGATTGGGAATAAGGTCATATCTGCGCTTGAGCTGAACGTCAATTTGAGCAAATGCATTTTTTCCACGGGCACGGAGCGCAACCAGTTGGTTGTAAATACTCGCCGCCCACAGTCCTATAACGACAACAACACCCAAAACAACCAAGAGCGTTATCAGACCCCCTGATAGACCAAATAAACTAAGGTTGGAAACCACAGCGCACCTCCCATTGGGAATAAACATGCTTTGGGTAAATAAGATCAACATCCGCAAAACCGATCAAAAGTATACGTGAATTATTCTTTTGTGTCACCAAAAGCTCCCTTCGAAGGATTCTGAGGGGTTGTGGTCCATTGCCTACAGAAGTTGGAGAGGAGAGTCTTTTCACGTACTCTCGACAAACGTTCGTTCTCGAAAGCCTCTAGGACAGCGTAATCACCATAATCTTCTCCTGTCAGTGTACGTTCGTGAAAGCACTCTGGTGAACGCGATAAAACTTTTTTCTGTTTGCAAAACGAGTTAAAGTAGTGCGTCTTTGCCTTATCGGGATCAGGAGTCTTTATGTTCCTCTCAAAAGCGAACCGACGATCATTTCTTGCAGCCAGTTGTGTTGGTGCAGCTGCATCCTTTTCTGCGAAGCAGGGAGATGCTGCCCGAGCGGCTCCATCATTTTCTCTTGGCATCCAGATGTTTTCACTTCGTGGATATCCTGTTGATGAGGCGCTACAACATGCAAAAGACCTTGGGTTTTCTCATGTGGAGTTTTATCCAAAGATGTTCTCGGTGAATTCAGACGCAGCAGCTATTCATGACATGAACAACAAAATAAAGGGCTTAGGTCTTACGGTATCCGCACATGGAGTGAATCGATTGACAAAAGATGCTGATGCAAACCGTAAACTTTTTGAGTTTGCACAAGCAGCTGGCATACAAACCATTACAGCAGATCCAGATCCAGAGTCATTCGATAATCTCGATGAACTTGTCAAGGAGTTCAACATTCGGATAGCTATCCATAACCATGGTCCGAGACATCGCTATAACAAAGTCGTTGATGTATTAGAGGCTATCGAAAAACATGATGAACGTATCGGCGCGTGTGCCGATCTTGGCCACTATATTCGATCAGGAGAGAGGCCAGTTGAGGTTATTCGTCTCCTTAAAGGTCGACTGTACGGCATTCACCTGAAGGACTTTGCTGAAATGAAAGACAAGGCTGAGGGAGTCATTCTTGGGCAAGGTTTTATTGATGCTCCTGCTGTCATGACTGCATTGGTGCAAGTCGGTTTTCCAAAAGATGGTGCGCTCTCCATTGAATATGAGAAAAACCGAGAAAATCCATTAAATGATATCCGGGAGTGTGTTCGTGTTATGAAGGAGGCAATGGCCCAGGTATGAAACATATTTACCTTTCTATAGCTTTGTTGACAGTCTTGGCGAACTCATCGTATGGGGTTGTCGAAAAACAACACGATGGACCCAATGTGATTGTTTTTCTAGCGGATGATGCTGGCTGGGGTGATTATGGTGCAAGTGGCAATCGTCATGCTCACACACCTCACATTGATGCGCTTGCTCGGGATGGTGTTTCTCTCGATCGCTTTTTTGTATGTCCCGTCTGTTCACCAACACGAGCTGAGTTTCTGACAGGTCGTTGGTGGCCACGTACCGGTGTGCGTGGTGTTTCAACAGGACAGGAACGTCTCAATCTCAATGAAAAGACGATCGCAAATGCTTTCCAGTCAGCTGGGTATGCCACGGGCTGTTTTGGGAAGTGGCATAATGGAAGTCAGTGGCCATACCACCCAATGGCACGGGGATTTGATACATATTATGGTCATCCCGCTGGGCACTGGGGGGAATATTTCGATCCTCCACTTGAACGAGAAGGTCGTATGGAGCGAGCAAAAGGCTTCATTGTCGATGTTTGTACCAATGAAGCTATTGATTTTATTCAACGTTCAGCAAGAAAAGGCCCTTTTTTTTGTTACGTACCATTCACAACACCCCATACACCATGGGCTGTTCCACATGAAAACTGGCTGAGATTTAGCAAGCGGGATATCACGCAGCGGGCAACTGATGTAGAGCGAGAAAATGTGGATGAGACACGTTGTGCACTCGCGATGTTGGAAAATCAGGATTTTAATGTTGGTCGCATTCTCAGCACGATCAAAGAATTGGGCGTTCAGAACAACACCATCGTTGTGTACTTTTCAGACAATGGGCCTAACACCCATCGTTGGACCGGTGGAATGGCTGGAAAAAAGGGCATGACAGATGAGGGAGGTGTGCGATCTGTCTGTTTTATTCGTTGGCCAGAAAAGCTCCCAAAAGGTCATACGGTGCATGAGATAACATCCGCTGTTGATCTCTTGCCTACGCTTACCAGTCTGGCTGGTATTGCTCAGCCAGAGGGCGGAAGGCCAATCGATGGGCAAGATCTTGTTCCATTATTGAAAAACGCATCACCTTTGTGGACAGAGCGCTATATTTTTTCAACATGGGGAAACAAAGTCAGTGTTCGATCACAACAGTATCGGTTGGATGCAAGCAAACAATTATTCGATATGTATAACGATCCCAGTCAGTCAAAAAATATTGCTACCGAAAAGCCAGCAATCTTTACAACCATGACGCAGGCCCTCAATCGATGGCAGCAGGATGTATGGAAAGAAGAGATACAGATTCCAAAAGGAAAAGGAGCTGTCGATCCTCGACCGATAGGCGTTGGCTATCACGAGTTTCCTATTACTATGCTACCTGCTCGAGATGGTGAGCCTCATGGATGCGTGATGCGCAGTGCGAAAGCACCGAATTGTTCTTATTTTGTCCACTGGAATGCCATTGATGGAAAAATGATCTGGAATGTCGATGTGCAGTCTTCTGGCCAGTATGAGGTTGTGATTGATTACACGTGTCCGTCAGGAGATGAAGGGGCACTGGTTGAAGTATCCTGCAATGGCAGTCAACTACAGGGGAGAGTCAAGCCAGCCTTTGATCCCCCTCTCTACACAAATCAAGATACGCTCCCGAGGCCAAAAGCAGAATCACAGATGAAGAAGTTTCATCCACTCAACCTTGGGAGAATACATCTTCAAAAAGGGAAGGGGCAACTGGTGCTTCGCGCACTTGATATACCAGGACAATCTGTAATGGATGTTCGTCGAGTAACCCTCACGCTCCTCCCAGAGTGACCACAAAGGGTTGCGGTTCTCTGGCGATCCGTGTCGAATACTGCCCCCATAATAACTCTGTAGTTTTTAATATTCAGGAGGCTCCACTGTGGCCAAGAAGACCATCGCCGATATTGATCCCAAAGAAAAACTCATAGTAGTCCGAGTTGACTTCAATGTGCCTCAAGATGAGCACGGATCAATTACTGACGATAGGAGGATTCGGATGGCTTTGCCAACAATCCGATCGATTATTGATCGTGGTGGCAAGGCGGTTCTGATGTCTCATCTTGGAAGACCATCCGGCAATGGCTTTGAAAAGAAATTTTCTTTAGAGCCGGTTGCAAAGAGGCTCAGTGAGTTGTTGGATTCTTCTGTGGAGTTGGCCTGTGATACTGGGGGCCCTGATTCACACGCAAAAGCACAATCATTACCAGATGGCGGAGTGCTCGTTTTGGAGAATGTTCGTTTCAATAAGGGTGAAAAAAAAGGAAATGATTCAGCGTATGTCGATGGCTTAGCCACCCTTGCTGATGCGTATGTCAACGATGCTTTTGGTACATGCCATCGAACGGAAGCCAGCATGTATGCAGTGCCAAAAGCAATGAAAAAATTGGGTAAGCCCGTGGTGATCGGATTCCTTGTTGAGAAGGAGATACAGTATCTGGCAGATGCCATTGCCAATCCGAAACGGCCCTTTGTCGCAATCCTCGGCGGTAAAAAGGTGAGCGATAAGATTGCAGTCATCAAAAATCTCCTGTCGATTTGTGATCATGTGCTTATTGGTGGTGCAATGGCGTACACATTTGCCTTGGCACAGGGTGGAAAAACAGGAAAGTCACTTGTAGAGCCCGATAAAATCGATTTAGCAAAAGAACTTTTGATGCAAGGAGGAAATAAACTTGTACTTCCATCAGACACACACTGCGCCGATGATTTTTCATCAACTGCCAACAAAAAAATTGTGAGGGCAGGTGCAATACCGGATGGCTTTGAAGGTCTTGATATTGGTCCTGAAACCGCTGAAAGGTATGCAGGAATTATCCGTGGAGCAGGAACTGTGGTGTGGAATGGGCCAATGGGTGTTTTTGAGTTACCTCCCTTTGATGCCGGTACGAAAGCAGTTGCAGACGCTGTTGCAGATGCAACGACCAAGGGCGCGATCACTATTATTGGAGGAGGTGATTCAGCGGCAGCCGTCGAACAACTTGGCTACGCTGATAAAGTGAGTCATGTCTCAACGGGAGGAGGCGCATCGCTTGAGATGCTCGAAGGGAAAAACTTTGAGACTGTGGCGGAATTAGAAGACAAGTAGCGTCAATAGACGATGAATCATCGACCCGCCGTCTCTGACAGTTTTGCGACCGTTGCAAGATGATTCTCTATAGTCGCAATATATTGTTGGTCAATAACACTGAGTCGATCCAAAGCGACTGTGGTGTATCGACCATTCAGTTTTATAATCCGGACGCAATCTGGATGGACTTCTACAAGTTGACCAACAGTCTCATAGTGACCACTTGTGTCAACCCAGCGACGTACAGGTTCTGGTGGAAGAAGAGAGAATGGATCTTCGGAACCAGAAAATGGATCTTCTATCGATTCTGTAGGATTATCCGAAGTCGGCTTTGAATCGTTCTGTTCTGGCAGGGGTTGTGGCGATTCTTTTTGACTGTCAGGTATGGTGTTCTCTTGAGGTGTTGGCTTCAACGTATCGCGTGAAGCAGATGCCAAGTCTTCTTCCTCGAAAATATTCTTTTCTACAGGTGGAGATGTTATGGAAGGCTCAGATGTGGGCTCAGGTGTGGGCTCAGATGTGGGCTCAGA
>CAXFJI010000076.1:0-9082 GCA_964003275.1 uncultured Planctomycetaceae bacterium | reverse complement strand
GGCAGTCGACATAAGAACTTTCCTCTATATAAGAATCAATGGGCTTCTTAGAAGATAACAACACAGAGAACCAAGGTCGAGTGGCTCTGATAATGCACTCGTTTTTGGTTCTCTACTAAGGAACAATCATGGAAATCGAACTGATCTTCCTTCATTATCACAGGCCTCAAAAATAAGATGCTCCGGTGCCACTCCGTCTTCTCCAACGACATGGAGTTGTATTTGTGTTTTTTCCTCAAAATGAGCCATCTCGCGTCGCTTCCTGTTATTGATCCACGTTGCAACTTCATCGTGAACTGTAATATCAAGCCGAGCGACAACATCTTTTGTCGCTGAAAGCTGAAGAGTCCTCATAACCTCTATTGCCATACTTTCTGCGGTTTTGACAGTTCCACTCCCACTACATGTGGGGCAATTCTGGAAGATACTTTTTCTGAGTGAAGGACGAATACGCTGCCTTGTCATTTCGATCAGTCCGAATGGACTCGTTCGCAGGACTTTTGTTCTCGCCCGATCTCGTTTGAGCGCATCATGAAGTGCCTTCTCAACATTCCGTCGATATTTTTCCCGTCGCATATCGATAAAGTCATTTACAATAACTCCGCCTAAATCACGAAGTCGTAATTGACGAGCAATTTCTTTTGCTGCAATTAAGTTCATCTGATACGCATTTTCCTCCGCGCTTTTTTCTGTCCGAAATGAACCAGAATTTACATCAATTGCTACAAGCGCCTCCGTCGTATCGATAACAATCGACCCACCTCCCTTGAGCGGAACCTTTCGTTGATACATACGTCCAATTTCTTCCTCAAGACCGTATCGATGAAAAAGTGGCTCTTTACCATCATAAAGCTGAAGCCTTGAAACGTACTTTGGCATTACTAACTCAAGAAAGTCTCTTGCTCGCTCGTAAGCCGCCGGTTCATCAATCAATATTCTTCCGACATCCTCCGTAAACATATCTCGAATTGTTCGGATGATCATGTCACTTTCTTGATAGATATCTATTGGTGCTGAATACTTGCGCATACGACGAACAATGCTTTTCCACAGGTTGAGCAAATAGGCCATATCACGAGCCATTTCTGACTTGGTTCGTTCAGTTCCCGCAGTTCGCACAACAAAACCAACACCCTTGGGAGGCTGAAGGTCCACCATAATATCTCGAAGAAGCCTCCGCTCTCTTTCGTCATTGATCTTTTTTGATACCCCAACTCGGCCAAGAGGAGGCATAAGTACCAGATAACGGCCCGGGATTGAGATATATGTTGAAAGAGTTGGCCCTTTTGTTCCAAAGCCTTCTTTAATAACCTGCACGAGCACTTCATCACCGCGACGGAGAATATCCTGAATTGGAGGCTTTACTCGGGGACGATCTCCTATCCTCGGCTTTCGAGAACCTCTTCGGCCACCATCCTGCTCACTATCATTACTCGCGCTTCGTCCAGATGAATCTGTCAACTCAAAAGCCTTGTCAGGATCAAGTCCTCCCTGCCGATAATATTGTGGCTCAATGTCGCTAATATGCAAAAAACCATTACGGCCAACGCCAAAGTCAACAAATGCTGCCTGAATAGATGGCTCAATATTGACGACTCGCCCTTTATAAATATTACCAACGTAATTATCGGCGCTCGTTCGCTCGACATAGAGCTCTTCCAGCAGACCATCTTCCATTATCGCAATGCGACATTCTTCTGGTTGGGATACATTTATGAGCATTTCCTGTTTCATGTGTCTTCCTTAATATTTTTATGACATTAATAAAGCTGCGCCTCGCCTAGACTGTTTGGTCAGTAAGCAGGCGACGTAGCTGGTCTTTCAAAAAAGCTTTTACCTCACGCGCTCCATCCATTGCGAGCACCCGCTCGGCAACCCTCCGGCATTCAGCAACCGAAACACTTCGGCATACCTGCTTGACTTCAGGAATCGCACTCGCTGGCACACTTAGATGCCTAAGCCCTAATCCAAGAAGAAGCTGCGTGTACACCACGCTGCCACTCATCTGTCCACATACCGTTGCTGGCACACCGGCCTCTCGTGCCGACTCCAAAGAACGCCTCAAGAGTCGTAACACTGCTGGATCACATGCGTTGTAGAGGTCAGCAACCTCTTTATTCCCACGATCAACCGCCAGCGTATATTGAATGAGATCATTTGTACCAATTGAAATGAAATCAACTTCCTTGATAAATGCATCAAGCATGACTACAGCAGCAGGGGTCTCCACCATGATTCCCACCGGCATATTCCTGTTGAATGGAATATTATGTTCCGCAAGATCTTCCATCACATCCGCCAACACCATTCGGGCCTGACGGAGTTCAGTAATTGTTGAAATCAAGGGAAACATAACCCGAACATCACCTTGCGCACTTGCACGGAGAATCGCTCGAAGCTGTGTTCGAAACATTGGCAGTTGCCTGAGTGAAAGACGGATGCTTCTTAGGCCAAGACATGGATTTCTTTCTTCCTCTGGCGTCGACTCAGTAAGCATCTTGTCTGCGCCTAGATCGAGGGTACGAATAACGACCGGCTTGCCAGAGAGGGATTTCACAACACTGCTATACGCCATGAAGTGGTCTTCTTCAGTTGGCTCTAGCCGACTCGTAAGATAGAGAAACTCTGTTCGATAAAGCCCAATACCATCAGAACCACGACTGATACATTGCTCCACTTCACTAGGAAACTCAATGTTTCCCATGATCTGAATTAGTACACCATCGTTTGTTTCAGCAGGTAAATCCCGTAGGCCTTCAAGTTTTGCTTGCGCCGACTCAGCTGCCTCAACCTCCTGACGATATCTTGCGATTGTCTCCTCGTCAGGCTGAAGAATCACCAACCCTTGATTACCATCTAAAATGACCGGTTCACCACCGGAGACATCTGACAAGAAGGGCCCGATCCCAACAACTGCTGGAATTTCCAAGCCCTCAGCAACAATCGCCGTATGACTACCAGGACCACCTAGCTCTGTCGCAAAACCTTGAACAAAGCGTCTGTCGAGATTTGCTGTCTCACTAGGAGTTAGATTGTGTGCCAGGACAATAACAGGCTGCGAAACAGCAGCTAGCGTCTCGCCTCGCTGACCAAGGAGATTGCGCAGCAAGCTTTTTTCTATATCGTAGATGTCATGAGCTCGTTGAGAGATATGGTTATCGAGACTCTGAAAAACTTTTGCATAGCGGCGAAGCGTTCGACTCACAGCATATTCAGGCCACCAATTACGATCTCGAACAGCTGCAGTCAGTTCTGTCCTCATCTTTTGATCATTCAGCATTGCTAAATGTGCATCAAAGATGGCCGCGTACTGCCCCCCCAGCTCAGACTTAATTGCATCTCGGTCTCGCTTTATCTTGCGTGACGTCTGAGTGATGGCACTTTCAAGCCTTGCAAGTTCTGTATCGACAGCGCTACGGGCAACAAAACGCCGAGGAATACGAAAGCCCTCGCTATCTAATACGAGCGCTTCACCAATGGTGACACCTTGGGAAACAGCAATACCTTGAAGTTTGAGCATGGGGCGCATTCCGCGCGCCGGCTGCAATATGCTTAATGAAATCACCCCGCGGCGTATTGCAGCGATCGGTGATCTTCAAAAGAATTGCGCCTGGCGGGTCGTAGCGGCTCCTATAAAAAAAGTTGTTCTTTCAAAATCAAATTACTATTCGTTGTTTTGTAATGAATCATCAAAATTGCTATCGAAGAGCAAACTAATAGCTGCCACTGCTTCATCAGCATCAGGGCCAGTTGCTTCAACCACTAATCTGGTTCCAGCTTCAGCAGCTAACGTAAGCAAATCTAAAATACTTTTTCCATCTACGCGATGAGCTGACGCAACAACCTCAATTCGAGACTGCCACCGCTGTGCTTCCCGCGCAAGAAGATCCGCCGGACGCGCATGAAGCCCTTGCGGAATACCTACTATGACTTCTCGTGAAACGGTTTGGCTAAATGTCATATTGATTATCTCACCCACACTCCGTTACACGTCAGGAAACGATCCCATGACTGTCTGCTTCTTCCAAAAGTTGCTGGATATCTTCCGGACTTTTTGAGGCTTTCAGATATTTACAGAACGTTTCATCACGCAGTTGTCGTGAAATGTTTTCTAATGCCCTCAAGTGATCCCCTGGACGATCGGGGGGCGAAACGAGAAGAAAAAACAAGTGGACTGGATCTCCGTCGAGACTGTCAAAATCGATGCCTTCAGGACTGACTGCCACCGTTCCAACAAGTCGATTGACGCTGGGATGCTTAGTATGCGGCACGGCAACACCACGGCCAATACCTGTGCTTCCAAGCTCCTCACGTTTCATGATCGCTTTGACTATTCCCTCCATCTCGTTAGCCTCGATGCGTTCTGCATCGACAAGCGCTTTTACCATTTCTCGAACGACACCTTCCTTGTTGGTGGCGTCAACATGCGAACGAATGGCATCAAGGGTGACAAAATCTGAAAATTTCATGCGTGCAATAAACCGTTAAGAGAAAACTTTAAGAACGCCGTGCTGTTTCAGCATTTTTATGGCTACGAACCTTTTCTTTGTGCTTTCGCAGTTGTTGCTCTAATTTCTGTACCGCACCATCAACACTTCGCCACAACTGAGGAGACGTTTCATGACTCACCATGTCATGGAAGTGCTCCGCTTTTGCAATAATCTCAACCATCGGAAGTTGAGTATTTTCCAAATCGACGGTCACATCTAAAGCAGTCAGGCGATCAAAATACCGTTGAAGCCGTGAAACCTTTGATGAGATCTTCGATTGCGAAGCTGGACTCAGGTGACCATGACGAGCGGAAACATTAATTTGCACAGATGATCCTTTCCATAAAGCCCACTAAACAATTTTCTACTGCTTTTTGTGCTGCAAGAAAATCATTCCAAAGAATCATAGCACCACGTGGGCGGCTTTTATAGGTGGACGCTGCAAATCGCGGGCAACACGCTTTCAACGGGGCACGGTCCACCTCACGGCCTGATCGTCCAGACGTGCTCTCCACCACTTCATTCCCTTTTCCCGGATCTCATTGGGGCCATCCGGGCGATAGCGAACCCGATCAATGGGTTGAGGTTGCAGAATCTCAAAAAGGTTTTTTGTAGCATAGCGACGCACTACAAGTTCGTCATCTCCTAATGACTCTACGAGTTTCTTATCTGCACCAGATTCCAGTTGCCTGTTATCAAAACCACATGCCATCTGAAAAAGCCAGCTGCCTTTTTGTGATGGCATATGTTCAATAAATGCTTGTCTGAGTTTTATTGCTGAGTTATGTCCACGTGCCATCGCAAGTGGCACCGTGGATTCTTCAACTTCAAGCCATTGCATTGCTTCTAACTTCTGACCAGGAGCGTCATTAGAAAGCAAAATCACTAACTCATCATAGTTTCCAAGTAACGCATAGGTTGCAACGGAAAGAATACGATTTTCGATGCGATGACTGTTTGACATCTGCGATAATGCTTGGTCAAAAGAATCACCACCTTGCAGTATTCTTCTTAAGAATTCTGAAGCTCGACGAGTATTCGGATTTGCTACGAATGCGTCACTCAGCCAAAGGATATCTGATTCCGGCATTGTTCTCGCTACGTCAGGGTTCTGGCTATCCCATACAAGAGCAGTATGTGCAGGCAACATGCCCTCTTCTGCTATTCCACTTAGAAATATGGCAGTGGATGAATCTGATAAATCTGCTGTCGGGATTTGACGCCAACTAATACCACCAACGGTTGAAATGATTTTAGATTCCATACGAGATGGTGTTTTTGTTGGATCATCTCCAGGCTGTCGACTAAAAGCAACACAGGCTGCAATTGGATGATCCATTCCCGCTGTAATGACCCCATGCAAACGCCCTGCTGAAATCCCAACCTGGTTGTCTGTTGAAACAGAATGGATAACGGTTTTCCCAAGAATGACTGTTATTCGCCTCGTACCATCGCCATCTACTGTTAGGCGAGCCTGAGTGCCACCGAGTAATTTGATAGCCATCCCATCAAGATTGATTTCTGCATCACTTCCTGGTGGAACGAGGAGATCCTCTTCTTTTGCAAGAAGTTCACCCGGTGAAAAGTAAACCCACGACGGACGGCCAAGAATGAAAATGCGATGCAACAGAACACCTTTATTCGCTACCTCACCAAGATTCGTATCTTTTACTGCCGGTACATTGATTGAGCCCGTCGGCTCACTTTCGACCATGCCCATTTCTGTTTGCTTTGACGCAATAGCAAGTGCATGACCCTGAGGCACTTGCTGATACGAGTTCTGCCTTGGCGATGGTTTCGGGAGTGTATCCATTGGCATATCCGTCGGCATTGAATCTGATAAAGGACTTTGTACCTCCAGATTTACAGGCTCTTGTTTTCCTTCCTCCGGTAATACGACTGCTACGTCCTCCTTGCGAGCAGTCCTCCCGTCGTTTTCTGCAATCGGAGCGACTGTCTTCGGAACAGCTGTGGCTTCTGCGTCACGTATCATGTCTCCCGCACCAACAACCTTTTCGAGGTCTGTTACGGATTGTCCTAGAACATTTTCCTCAACAACAAAACGCCCTCTCTCACCCAAAACTTTCCAGACAAGGGCTCCTCCTGAACAAATAAGCAACAGAAAGGCAATACATACGAATGACCACGTGGGCAGGCGTTTCCGGCTCTTTTTTAACTTGTTCTGCTGCAGTGGAACCGCTCCATGAATGGACGTGGGTAGGCGTGGGGCTGATGCAATCGCCGCTTGGACAATAGCCGCATTTTTTTTCGCCTCTTCTTTTTCTTGCCTGCTAAACTCAGATGCAAACTCATGACGAACATGCTGCTTGAGTTGTTCATATTCGCTTTTTTCTAATCCTTCTACCGCATCTGCCTGTCGGAGGATCTGAGCCAGTATTTCATGGCATGCTGCTACCTCGGAAAGATGAAGATCTGACTGCAAGCAAATTCTCTCAAAATTTTCAATCTGATCTGTCCTCAGAGTGTTATCCAGAAACTCCGCAACAGAATTTGGGTCATTGCCAAGACCACGTCCATCAACCTTTGGTGAAGACATACCGGCTCGAGCGATAACGTGACGAACTCTCTTTTCGAGATCGTCTGCTGCCACATTTTCCTCTATTTTTTTCTCAATGTCCTTACGGAATGCCGTTGGAAGAATGCCATCACGATGGGCCAGTAGTGTGCGGAGGGTAAGTCGCATGGCTGTCAAGAAAAATGAGTGTCAATTGGAACGCTGAATGAGACATCACGGTGTCTCATCTCATTAGTGGCATAAAAACTTAATTTTCGTAGAAAAAAACAGTCCATTTTAAGAAAAAACGTGTTTTTGACCCAAATTCTATGGAGTGCGTATAAGTTAAAGGGAGAGCACCTCCGTGTGGACAAAATGATGCAAACAATGTCGAGCTATCGTAGACGGGCAATTTTTCGAGAAGCTTCCGGGTATATAGAACTCGGAGAGTTACTCGTGCGCCCGGATGAACCGGTCCCTCGACATGCGAAAAAACTTCTCCACCGTGGCTTGTCTGCACTTGAAAAACTGCCTGAATCATCCCGATCGCGCCCAAATGCCCAGCTTCTCTATGGAGAAGCTTTGCGTTGTCTCGGCCGTTTTGAAGATGCCCTCGTGTCCTATACCACCGTTATTCAAGTACAGCCAAAACAGATTGAGGCGTGGCTGGGAATAGGGTGGTGCCTTAAGAGAATGGGACGCCTTCACGATGCCATACAATTCTTAAAAAAGGGCTTGATGGCCTCGCCGAAACAACCAATTTTGTTTTACAATTTGGCGTGTTATCACTCGCTTGATGGAAATGTAAATGCTGCTATCGAACATCTTACACAGGCAATCGTTCTTGATGATCGCTTTCGTAACCTCACTCAAATTGAGCCGGACTTTGACCCGATTCGCAAGGACCCGCGTTTCCAAGCAGCTACCCACATTTCAACATAGCTTGTTCATGCAAAAGACTACCTGAGGCCACCACATGACAAGTTCGGCTCTTCAGGAAATAGTAGCTCTTCTAGGAAACCCAGCAGCTGGTAACCCTGCACAATATCTTTTTGAAAGAGCACTCAATTCGGTTGATCTTGACTGGAGGTTTCTGACACTTGATGTTGAACGTTCTCGATTGAGTGATGCGATCACTGGTATCAGCGCACTTGGTTTTCGCGGCTGTTTGCTTGCACCACCATTACAAGAAGCAGCACTTCAATGCATTGAAAACATTACTCCGTCTGCACGTTTTTCTGGAGGCATCAGTAATATCACGCTCTCCCCCGACGGTCTTATTGGTCATATGACAGAAGGTCGTGGGATTATTGAAGCACTACGGCACCATGTTGACCCAGCAAGTCAGAATCTTCTCATTTTTGGAAGTGATACGATAGCCAAAGCCACTGCTTTGGAGCTTATCCTGGCCGGTTGCCCTAAGGTCTTAATGTGTGATTCTAAAAGTGAACATATTAATTCTATTGTGACGTCGCTAAATGAATTAGGCGACAATCATGCATGTGCTCTTGAGTGGGAATCTGCTATTGAAATCCCAGACGACGTTAACATCGTGATATCCACTCTTTCATCAGAGGCTTTTGATGATGAGGTAAAGGGCCTTCGAAAAGAGCTTGTCGTGGCGGACACTGCCTTGAGTACTGATGCATCTTCACTTCTAAGCATGGGCATAGAGGCAGGCGCGTGTGTTGTGAATGGTCTTGAAATCTATGCTGAGAAGACTGCTATAGATTTCCAGACATGGACGAACCTTTTACCAGATATCGATATGCTTCGAGAAGCACTTGATGAATTTCTTGATGCCTAAAAAACAAAGTAGATTAGGCAGCTTTTTCTATCCGTTCTATTTTTTTGAGAAGCGCGACTGCACTGGCTCGCACCTCATTCACGTCATCAGTTTGAAGCACTCTAATTTGTTCGATAATTTCTCGTGGGAGAGGTGATTGAACACTATCGACCAACATGGCTAAACCTCTGAGGGCATTGATCACGACAAGCGCTCGCTTATATTTCTCAGACTGAGCAACAGGATTATCGGGCTGACGTGATGAGGACGTATTCTTTAGAGATAACATGT
>CAXFJI010000075.1:0-9104 GCA_964003275.1 uncultured Planctomycetaceae bacterium | reverse complement strand
GCACCATGATTCCGCATGAGGATTCACACCTGTCGGCAAAAGATCTTATTGGCCAACCACCTGAACCAAAAGTAGCTCCACCGGCTCCTCATGTCAGTGATCGAGCAGCCGTCATTGATGGAGGTCGTGATTCCTATACGCACGTCGAGCGGACATCCTCGGCACCTCGACTGAACGTATTCGCCATGCTGGGACGCTAAACAATCCGGATGCATCAAAAGTCTTTACCTTTCTGCTTTTGATGCACGAATGTCACCCGGGTGTCTTCACACCCGGGTGACGTTACTTCAAAAACTGATACCACACAGATACGCTTCGAAAAACATGTGCCTGGCTGTCTACATTCCTTCGCGTGCCCATCGTGTATAGCGTTCAGCATTTTTGCGATAGGCCTCACGCGAGGCTGCATTTCTGTTTGACTTCATCTGATCTTCTGTTTCCAACCTGTAGACTTCTGGCGTCTCGGGGCCAGGGTCACCGGTTCTCTCGATCCATGCGTCCAGATCCTGTCGGTGTCGTCGCAGGGCATCAGCATAGTTCGGATCGTCGGCAAGATTCTCTATCTGCCAGGGATCCTCGCCATAGCGATACAACTCCTCGGGAGCACGAGTTGGAGCGAAGAGCAGCCTCTCTGCGAGCGGATCGAGCGTGCCCTGCGCATGGAGTTCTCGAAGACGTATGAGAATAAGCTTACTATCTTTGTAATTGCTCGGCATGAGATGTGGACGCCGAGGAAAAAAGTTTCTGATATACAGATATTCGTTTGTGCGTACCGAGCGAATGCGGTCGGCAGCTTCTCCACAACGATCACGTGCTGCGTAGACAGCCTGTTTGGGCTGGTAGTCCGATGCAAGAATGTTTTGCCCCTGCATGACCTGCGGCACGTCAATGCCTGCTGCCGCAAGCGAGACCGCGGCAATATCGATATGCTCAACCAGATCTGTCCGCGTCGAACCACGTTGAACACCCGGTCCACGAATGATCAAAGGAATGTGGGTGCCCTCGTCGTATAGAAACTGCTTACCACGGGCGTGGCTGATACCGTGATCAGTACAGAAAATAAGAAGCGTATTCTCCAGAAGCTGTTCGTCTCTCAGTCGACGGACGACCAGGCCAACATGGTGGTCGGTTATGCGCACAGCATCGAGATACGTCGACCAATCCTTCAACAGCACCGGATCACGAGGGTAGTGAGGCGGTAGCGTGACCATATCCGGCTGCGTGATATCGCCGAAGACCCGCCTGACGGTCTCGTCAAGCTTGTCGTACTGTGCCGCTGATGCACCACGGAGTTTGCCACCGTGGAGTTGCACCTGCATGAAAAAAGGCTGCCCTTTCGTACGGCCAGACCAGTCGTGCCCATCGTAGATGGCCGTATCCCAGTCGAAGTTATAGTCTGTCTTCCCACGCCTGTACTCCGATCGCGCGCTACGAGGTTCAAAACGGAAATCAACGTCCGGAAGACCGCTTCCAATACAGGTGTAGTAGCCTGCATCCTGAAAAATCGCCGGAACCGGTCGCACACCTTCAGGCAATTGAATCCGATGCTGGCCACGCCCGCTACGATGATGATGTGCTCCAATCGTTGTTTGATACATGCCCGTGATCAGGGCTGAACGAAACGTCGAGCAAACAGGGGACGTCGCATACGCTCGCGTCAGTCGTAAACCATCCTTGGCCAATGCATCAACGTGTGGTGTCTGAATGGCCTGCTCGCCATAACAGGAAAAGTTGGCCGACATGTCGTCAACGACAAACCAGAGAATATTGACTCGGTCATCAGCGAACGCGTGACAAACACTCAGACACAGCACTCCAAGCACACACGGAATCTGGAATGTCATACGCTTCATGTTCTTGCAACACTTTTTCGTTGGTGTGGAGTGCAGTCTGGGCATTAGCCCTTCGTCGGACCGCTCGTTTCTGTCTCCCTCGCAGCAGACCAACAATCTCTTCGGGCATCTCGGGCTCTAAAGCATCAACCATGCCATCGTCCTCAAGATACCACAGGTCTCCTATCGCACACACTGACCCGTGGGGGGCTGCCACATGCACAAGAGCATGGGCGTCGCGTCCTAGACAAAAATAAAAGGGCCGCACCAGCATGACCGGTGCGGCCCCAAACTTAGTGTGAACATACGATCAGATTATTATTCTGACGCACATTCTCCTTTCTCACAGCAACTTGATGCAGCAGCTGTTTCATCACAGGTTGCATCGCAGCATGGAGAAGAGCACTCGTCGGAACACGCACATTGTCCGCCATCGCTACACGAACACTTGTTCGCATCACAACCACAGTTTGTACATGTGCAATTTTCACCACAGCACGCACACGCGGTTGCACCTGCACTACTGAACGCAGCAAGCGCAAATGGTGTGCCAACAACAGCACCGAGGAGTGCAAGACCGGCAAATGACTTAATAATCATAGAAATCTCCTAAAAAAATATTTAAATAACGTTTAGAAATAAACAAACAGGGGATTTCCACCATTAATGAATCCACACGCAAAGCAATGCTCGCCGCTTCTTATGACTGAGTCCAGGCAACGGAAGGTCATCATGCGTCACCGATACCAACGGAAGGCTCGCCAATGTTGGGACGTCACTCCACGACGCCTCGACAGCCACAGGATGTCTTCGACTCACAGGCAACGTCGTCGAAATCTGCTTACTCTGACGACAGCATTCACAGGAAGGACGGACTCGACTCCCTATATTATTTTGTAGACCGACTGCACACACTGAATTCTGTTCCGCACGCATTTGCGGACAGCTACAACATTCTTTTTTCAGTGGTTGAGCAACGGGCTCAAATGCACAACAGCCGGACTGCTCAGATGCACAACAACATTCCCGGAATCCACCTACTGGCAAAGCCATTGCCAGGGAAATTGCGACGGTGATGGTGTGGTGCCAAAGTCTCACAGTAAAGAATCCTTTATGCAGGATTTTCTGAGCAATGAGGATATCCTCATCCGGGTCAAAATTAGCTAATCCTTTATAACTAGTTTATTGTACGCACAAAACCTTATTTTGATCATTTTCCATGAAACAGTTCCCCCTCAACGAGGGAAATCCGCGTTTCTTTGCCCCAAAAGCCGCTCAGGACATGGAATCGAGGATGGGACTGCCTCATCTTCTCTCTTCAAACGACTCGCTGCGGCCTGAAACACCCTTGCAAAGCTGTAGCAGATGAAAATGACTGTTTTCCTGGACTTTTTGTTCGACTGAGATCACACATCATCGATTTTCGTGATGGCTTGGGTGAGCACTGTGGATCACGCTTCTACACGTCCAGCCTTTCTGTTCACGCAGACCGTACTGTCCTCCATCGCCAACTCCCACCGGCTTTGAAACTGTGCAACCCGGTGATCAACCAACGCGTGACGGCATTGGCCAGCCATAGCCCCCAAAGAAGCATGAGGAGTCGGTAATACCATATTGATACGGTGATCGCCCACGCCTGAGTCAGACCAGGACCACTCTGAGGAGAAAACCAGATCAGCCGATTACGATACGATCCGTTCCCCGTAATGAACATTTCTGGATATCCAAGGAGTCCCCGATTGACTACCGAGATAAGAATCACAAGGGCCGTGAGTGTCAGACCAATAAGAAACAACTGCATGAGGTCAAATGTGAACCAGTTCCAAGATTCTGGTTTTTGTTTTCGACGATATTCCATGATGAAGAGCCATGCGACAACAACTCCTGCCGAAAAGACAGAAACTTGCGTCAGACCAATGAGCAGGAGAACCCATTCATAGGTCTTCAAAGGAGCGTTCGGGAGTTGACCAATAATGCTTCCTAAGAGAATGGCAGCAATGAGTATGGCCCAGAACTGGACTGCTGGACCACGAAGTGGACCATGCGTCCAGAGAATCCATTGTGATTCAGGTATTTGTATCTCCGTCGTGACGTTCGCCACCTCCGCAGGCAATGTAATTGGCTCAACACGCGTCACGTATTGGAGTGATTGAACTGTTGACCATTCTAGTGAAAGCTCTTGCCGACCAGGCTTCAACGGGACAAGGACACGACCATGTTCTTGACGAATTGGAAGGGTTCGCCCATCAATCTTTGTGGAGTTCATCACGGCTTTTTCTGGAACCTGAATGGAAAAATCTCCTCCAAGGCTAGACTCAACATCAATATCAAGTTTCGTATTTCTGCGGCGTGTACCGAGTGTGTTTTTCTGCTTGGCAGACTGAACCGTCAGTATCTTCCCATCAACAGCTTCGGGGCGGTCAATCATCAGTCGGACTGATTCTTCCGGCCACGGATACCAGACAGGAATAAGCGTATTGTTCTCTGTCTCATACACTGCCTCAATTCCATCGGTTTGAACATTCCAGACAGCGGATGGCACAAGCGACCAACGCTCAACCCACTGAGGCCCTGCCTTCGATGTCAGGTCAATGCTCTGCGTAATGGGCAGTTTGCTCTCCCACTTAAATTCCATCGCGTCTGCTGGCAACACAACCTCGATGGCCCCCTGAGAGCTTGTGTCGTTATCGGAAAGTAATCGTTCGTTCTCAAGCAATGGAATCTGCACTGTAATGGCTTTACCGGGTTCAGAAAGCCGCCGGACTGTTGTATGCAGGCGCCACACAAGACCTATCTCAAGAACACGGTCGACCTGCACAACGCTTTGATAGTTTTTCTGTTCATACGTTGTGTTTCCTGCGTCTGACAGCACCTGTCTATTGAGAAACAATGGTCCATCTAAGTGGCCTTCTCTGTCCAGCCCCTTGATGGTCCACTTGGGTGCACTGACTTCCAACCGACGTGGCGGTAAAAGAAAATCGACGACCCACTCGTTTGCGTCTGGCATGACTCCGGTTATGGAGACAGCATGCACACCTTGGTCAAGCCATATCCAGAGGAAGCCGTCATCACGGCGACAGACAACTGCAGGCTCATCATTGACAGTTACTGTGACAGGAGACCACGTTGGTAGTTTACCTGGTACTGGTACCGCACACTCCACAGCAGCATGGATCTCAGCGTCAACTTGTATTTGATTATCCCTGACTTTAAGTGTCGCCGACGGTATCTCGGCGGCATGAGGGAAGGCCTCATCAGGACGCAGCAGCCGTTGACGAAGTGTTTCAAGCATCGCATCAGATGGAAAATCCTGCGCGACAGCGGCAGGAGAGCAACTCATTCCGCCAACCACGAGAAGAATCCCCGCCACGGCAGAAGAAACCTGTGAGGATCGGGGGTGATGCTGCTTCCACAAATGCCCCGAGAGCAGCAGCCGAAGCATCAACAGCTCAAGGACCACACGAATGAGCGCCAAGACTCGATGCCATGATGCTGGTAAGAGAATGGTTCGAATAGATTGATCAACACTCACGGGACCATCCCACCAGCAGGAAACCTGATTGCCCCTCCATGATGGCCTGGCAATGCCTGTCTGTGTATACGTTCCAGGGGCAAACATCATATTCGACGTTTCCACCTGGACACCTGCCACCACCTGCTGTTGAGCAACCTGGTTCACTGCTTCTTTGCCAGCAGAACTTGCTTTTTTCAGACTGCTTCTTGGCATTGCTAGATCGGCTGAATCAACATCCGGAACGGCAAGTGTCGATGATTCGTACTGGGGGAGTATCGAGAGCAGATAACGTGGACGGTAGTGTGTGGTTTGTGATTCTAGCTGTGGAAAGAGTGACAACTGCAGTTCACTCATCACAAACGGGACAAGGTACACAAGCAGAAGTCCAACGGCTAGAAATCTCCAGATCCGAAGCCAGCGTAACCCTGAAGAAGATTGTGTGACGGCAAGCAGTGCTACTGGTATCAAAAGAAAAAGCCAGGTGAAGCGGGGAGAACCAAATTCATGATACGCCAATCCGAATGCAAAAAACGCAACGAGCGCAACCCCGAGTCCACGTAATCGATAAACACCGACGGTAAACACAAGCAGAAGAAACAGATCAAGCAATGTCCACGCAGTCAGCCAATCACCTTCCACGCGATCCGCTCCAAAAACTGCGAGCATCCGCCATCCTGGAGGCAGTGCGAATGACACAGTCAGTTGCTCAGCTGGTGATTGCCAACCGATGGCCGACAACGCACTCGATCGAGACGTGCGACCAATAGCACGAATACGAGGTCGTGATGAGCGGAGTTCGATACCACTTTTTCCCGTACGGGGATCACGTGTAATCAGTTGTCTTTCATCATCGATCCGAACAACTTCCAAAAGATGGTCGTCAGCTGCATCAAGCCGAGAGATACGCCCACACGCACCCACAATAGTGTCTTCATACGTAATGCCGTGGCCATCATCGTCAAGCCATAACTGCCGTGTCATCTCAAAACGATCTGGCTTTTTTTGGCCGAGGCCACGGGCCTTGATGGCGTACGAAAGCGACGTCGTTGTGTCCCAGCGAAAGACGGGCAGCTGTCTCCATCGTTTTGGAAAGGTTGTGAGATGAACATCTACCGGAGAGACACCTTCAAATTCGGTGACACGAAGCTCTGAATTGCCTTGAAGTCCAATGAGTTCTGTCGGAACGGCCGGTGTCACCGATGGAGCATATGCAAACTGCTTCATGTCTTGTGTACGGAATGCATCAACATGGATTTTCCATGTGCCGGGCCGAACCTGTACACGCATGATACCGTCAGCGTCGATAGCGACAGGGATGGGCGCATCGACAAATGACAGATCCCACCCCTTCGGAAGAATAGCTCCAACCAACTCTTCACGACTTTTTCCAGAAACGGTTAATTCCAACTCAGTTCGCAGCCAGAGAGGACGTGCATCCTCAAGCATCCGATAGACCTGCACGTTCAGTTGATTCTCTTGCTCAGGCACCTGACGACTTCTTCGAAACCAAATTGCACCCGTCGCATCACGATCTACGATTGGAAGAACATCACCATTTTTTTGTAGCGTGATGATCCCAATGGCCGTTGGAACAGAAAGCTTTTCTGGAAGGCTCCTCCATTGAAACTGTCCACGTACAGCGTGCTTGCCTTGATCAATCTGAATAGACGGAATGCCATCATGAAGGACAACGGGTACTGGCGTGTCATCAATTGTCACACTCACCGGCCAGGACCTATCATCTCCCGGGAGAGGCAACCATGTCTGACGAAACACCTGTACATCGAGTGACCACACACCTGCATCTGCCTCAACCGCAAGTTCAAGGGACGAGGGCCACATGCACAGCCGAGCCTCTGCATCGTTATACGGAGAAGGACAGCCTGCATCCTCTAAACCATAAAGAGCCCACCCCTCCCAGGACTTCAACGGCGTTGGCACGTCAATGCCATCACCTGCGCAGGAAAGCCTGCACAGCATAATGAAGGAAACTAGAAGGAGTGGAATATTGCGATAGATCATGCAGTCATTGTTTGGCACATGAGGTTGTTATGAGAAACCAAAGACTGAAGATGCATTATTGCTTCGCATCATGCTAAATACCAGAAATACGAGGAAGAAATCTCTCGTTTGGAAAAGTGACTCCCATGCCGTTATGATCCCTACAACGGTATCACGCTCAATTGACCGCTTACTCTCAGAAAGGCTGCTCGAATGGCTTCAACACGTCGCGGATTTATTAAGGCAACTGCTGTCGGTTCTGCATTAGCTGTTTCACATGATGCTTTTGGTCAGAGCGAATCAAAAAAACTTCGACTTGCTGCCGTTGGTGTCGGTGGCCCTCGTGGTCGGTATAACAGGGGTGGATCCATTGCCAGAGATGCCGCCAAGTATGCAGAAATGGTTGCCATCTGTGATGTCGATGATGTCCATAGTGAGGCCTTTAACAAATCATTCGGAGGGAAACTCAATACCTATCGTGACTACCGAGTCATGCTCGAGCAAGAAAAACCAGATGTCGTAACGATTGGAACCCCTGATCATTGGCATGTACCAATCTCAATCGCTGCCTTACGGAGTGGCGCTGACGTGTACTGCGAAAAGCCATTGACACTGACAATCGACGAGGGAAAAGAGATTCGAAAAGTCGTTGAAGAAACGGGGCGCGTGTTCCAAGTCGGGACACAACAGAGAAGCACCAAAGATAAATTCCTCACTGCGATTGCCATGGTTCAGAGCGGAAGACTTGGCAAAAACGTCAACGCCTATGTTGCAATCGGCGGCGCTCCTTCAGACGGACCTTTTCCCAACACCCAAGCACCTGACAACATCGACTGGAATCTCTGGGTCGGCCCCGCACCAATGGTCCCGTACTCTGAACAGCGACGACGAATGTTCCGTTGGTACTTTGAATACTCCGGTGGAAAAATGACCGACTGGGGCGCCCACCATATCGACATTGCCCAGTGGGCCCTCGCTCCAGGTGAGGATGGTCCTGTGAACATTTCAGGTGCTGGAAAATTTACTGACAGTGTTCCAGAAGATTTCGACTGGCAGCGATTTCTCAACGGAAAGACCAGCCTGCCAAATGCATTCAATACAGCAACTGCTTTCAGCATTGATCTCACGTTTAAGAATGGTTCCCTCATGAGCGTGAACAACCACTATAAGCGAGACGGAGATAATGTTGATTTCGGAAATGGGATTTTATTCGAAGGAGACAAAGGGCGTATCTTCGTGAACCGCGGAAAGATCGAAGGGGCCCCGTATGAAGCACTCACGGATGAGGATCGAAGTGAATTGGACGAACAGATCATCACGCTATGCAAAGGCAAAAAGCCAGGAAGTCACATGAAAAACTTCTTTGATTGCATTGCTGACGGCAGCAAACCAATTTCTGATGTTTGGTCTCACCACCGAACGATGACGTCTTGTCACCTGTGCAACATCGCACTGATGTTAGGACGCGATCTACAATGGGATCCAAAGGCCGAACAGTTTATCAATGATGATCAAGCAACTGCCTTAATGAGCCGAAAGTCAAGAGACTTTGACTCGAAGGCATGAGTTGACCGCGACACAGCTTTCACACTAATTGATCACGCATATCAGCCATCGACATCCAGAAAAAACCTACAGTGGGCATACGTCGATGTTTCCCAAACCTGTGAACTGCTGCGTCTGTGCACAAGATTCCAAAGCGCACCTCAACTGACTATATCGTTGCTCCGAGCCGATGCGTCCGTGCCGATTTGGAA
>CAXFJI010000074.1:0-9308 GCA_964003275.1 uncultured Planctomycetaceae bacterium | reverse complement strand
TGTCCCGAAACCAGAACCAAAAGACGTAACGCCTGCCAAAAAACCGGCCGCCCAAAAGAAAGATCCGCCTCAAACAGCAACTCAATCTTCAGGTCGACCATCGACTGCTGACATTCTTGCTGCCGCTCGTGGGAAAAAGGCTGACACACAAACCGGTCGACCATCGACTGCTGACATTTTGGCTGCGGCTCGAGGGGCGTCAGTATCTCAAGAAGAGCCACCTGCACCGAAAGAAGAGCCTGCCAAGCAGTCTGAGTCGGCGTCACCTTCTGCACAAGAAGCCGAAGTTACCGAGATTACCTCAAATGAAGCGAAGCCAACGACAACCGCAGAAAAGATTGCATGGTGTCGATCTCACGATGGCAAGGCTTAAATGCCGATCCTTATAAGCGTGTCTGCTATATTTTTAGCTGCATACTAGCTTTCATGCAGGAGGAACACTGATGCTGCGAATCGTTCTATGTGTAAGCGCATTGGTCTGTTTATCTGGGTGTTCGCGCCTCAGTAGTCATCCGATCGTCCAAGTTGCAAAAGAAGAAGTCTCTCGAAATCCCCGTGCTACTGAACTCCTCGGCGACTCAATCACTTTTAGCAAAAAGATCATTGGACGAGCAAACGAAACTGACGGGATTGCTGCAATGCAATTTCAAGCATCAGGATCAAAGAGTTCCGCCATGGTTGTTGTAGAAGGGAAAAAGCTACGAGATGAATGGGGAGTCACACTTCTTGAGTTGCGCCCAGACTCCGGAGACAAGGTGTCTCTCTCGGCAGACCTCGCCGAGCAGATGGGGCTGGATACACCAAAATTTGATCCAAATGCGACACCAACAACTTCTTCTGCAGCGCCACCACCAAGTGAAATCGAGATAACAATTCCCTCTGGTGGGCCTGGCTCATAGTTCAATTCGAACCGGCATTCTGGGCTCAGTGCTAACGCTGTTCGTTCAAATTGATATCGTTTTGCAAACACATTTTTGCAAGGAATGTGTACTCCCTTTGGGTCACTGCATTTCTCGAAGTGCGGCGAGTTCATCTTCACGCCCAACCACTAATAATGCCTGTTCATCTAAAAGTAATGTCCGTCCGTCTGGAAACATTGTTAGTTTTGTTGACATTGGATCCTTGATCCCCATCACATGAACTCCAATACGACTCCGCAAATTTGCTTCTGCTAAGGTTTTGCCCGAAAGAGAGGAAGGAACAGTTATTTCAGCTACGCTGTATTCGGGATCAATGGGCAAGTAATCGAGAACATTTGGCCATGTTTCTCTATCTGCTAGTTCTCGTGCAACTTCCACCTCTGGAAAGACCACACGGTCTGCTCCAAGATGTTTCAAAATCTTTCCGTGCTCCTGAGTCACACCTTTGACGATAACATTTCGTGCTCCCAACTCTTTTACGTGAAGTGTTGCAAGTAACGACCGTGCAATTGTCTCACCAAGTGAAATAAATACTGCTGTCGCGTCACGAATTGGAAGATTTTCTAGAACCTCTCGATCCGTTGCATCACCAATAACAGACTCATTAATATCATTCTTAACGAGCTCGAGGCGATCGCGTCGCTGATCGACCCCTGTGACAATACATCCATTTTCTGCCAACCGCTTGGCTAAAGCTGATCCAAAAGAGCCCATGCCGAGCATAATAAATTTTTTCTTCACAACCATAGAAACATTAGCCAATAAGTGGCTCCTCCTCTGGATATGCAAGCTGATAAGTGGTCTGTTCACGTGATAAGGCAGCTGCAGCACCGATGGGGCCCAATCTACCAATTATCATCAAAGCCATAATGACCAGTTTCCCTGGTTCGGAGAGCCCAGCAGTGATACCGGTAGACAAACCAACGGTTCCCAGTGCTGAAATACATTCAAAGAGTGCATCCAGAAACCATCGTGGCCTCGTAGACAGCTCACTATCGGCCTCAACAAGCAACAGGCTCAAAAGAGCAGCAATTGCGACGGTGGCGAAAAGAAGAGTTGTTGCAGTCGCTCGTTTCACAGCAACATCCGGGATGGTTCGGCCGCCAAAATTGGCCTCTCTTTGTCCGCGCACTGTGGCCCATGCACGTATAGCAAGAGTCATCATAGTGCTCACTTTG
Source organism: uncultured Planctomycetaceae bacterium (assembly GCA_964003275.1). Lineage (GTDB taxonomy): Bacteria > Planctomycetota > Planctomycetia > Pirellulales > UBA1268 > CACORA01. The sequence goes on along the minus strand of CAXFJI010000074.1, from coordinate 7,210 downwards.
AACCCACCGCCAGTTGAACACGGACCCGCGCCAATCGCCATAAGAATGATTGTCAGGAAAAGAGTGGCATTGGTAAGGCTTGCATAATCATCAATATGAAAACCCGCAGTACGACAAGTCATTGCATGAAAAAAACCTTTGAAAATCTTTCCTGTTATTGACTCCTGACTTAACGCTTTTTCCCATTCAAGAACAATAAAACTTCCTGCACCCAAAAAAAGTAATACTGCTGTGCCCAAAAGCATGAGTTTTGATTGCAAATGAAGTCGAAGCCAAAAATCCCTATGATGCTGAAGGCGAGAGATGATATCGAAGATAACTGGAAAGCCGATGCCACCAACAATAACCAAGCCACTTATCACGCCCAACATGGGAACGTTGCCACTGTATGTCATCAAACTGTCGTCACCAAGCGTGAAGCCCGCATTGCAAAAGGCAGAAACGGCGTGGAACAGCGCATGCCAAATCACAGTGATTGGGTCTCCTGAATCCCACGTGGCTGCACAGATGAACCCAAATCCAATCGCCTCAGCCGTTAAGACTGTTCCCAAAACGGCAAGGGGAACCCATCTTAAATCTCGGCCAGCTTTGACCCCTACCGTTTCAGCAATAACAGCCCGTTGATGAAGGGTTGCTTGACCAGCTACCTGAAACGCCATGAGGGTTGTAATGGTCATGATTCCAAGCCCTCCTAACTGCATCAGTAGAAGGATCACACTCTGCCCCACCATCGAAAAATCGTGAAGTGTTGATCGAACAGTAAGACCTGTCACACAGCAAGCACTCGTTGCGGTGAAAAGCGCATCAAGCAGTGAGATAGGAGCAGCATCTGGAGCGCGTGCAACCGGAAGGAGCAGCAAAAGACTCCCTGCAAGGATGGTAAACGTGTAGGCCACAAGGGACACACGGGCCGGAAAAATGACGATCGAACCGGTAAATTGCGGCATCGAATTCGTCGGCTAGAAAAGATAATCCGCCGCCGATAAGGAATAACTCATGCAGGCGATCGGCTCCAGCCGATCGACAACCCGAGAGTCGACACCTCCTATGGTACTTTGCGCAGGTCATGACGAACAATGCGGCCAAAAATCCGCCTTTTTTTTGCTTCTAAAATCTTCTGTAAAAATGTTTGACTCCTGCGAGAAGACGTTCATAATGCCAGTGTCATCTCGAACATCTCCCGTGGTGGTTTTTCCACCCTTTTCAGCGGGTTGCTCTATGACAGGCTGTCTTTGGTGCCTTGAAATACCAAAATTTCCGTCAACCTGTCCGTTCGAATGAAAAAAGCAGCGGTGCTGGACTGGCCAGCCCGATGATGTTACTTGATCAGTTACTCATTCACTCAGAAAGGACGATGTCTCCTCAAATGCCCCGGATTCGCAACGTTTTTGAAATAATTGAACTTTACGGCCACGACGAAAATTTCGAGCCGCAATTACAACCGGAATTTGTCCCAACTAATGAACCTGCAGGCTCCAAGCAGAAGATTGATATTCTGGCTGAACGAATCCAGCGTGGTATGCCGCTCTGGCATCCCGAAGATTCTACTGATGCCACTGCGGGAGCACTCGCTGCTGCTGGAGCTCTCGTAGGCGGGAGCAAAGCCTAGCCTCAAGTCCACGGTTTTCTATTTTGTCGTTTTAATTAGTGCCCTCCTCGACTTCTGCCGCGGAGGGCACTTTCTATTTCACGACGTGCAGTATCGGCCTTCAGCTTTTGACGCTTGTCGTGCGTTTTGCGGCCTCGTCCTATTCCCATCAGCACTTTTACTCGACCATTTTTGAAATACATTTTCAGTGGAACGAGAGTAAGCCCTTTTTCACCGGCAAGATCAGCAAACTTATGAACCTCTCTCCTGTGAAGCAAAAGCTTCCGCTGTCTTTTGGGCTTATGGTTAAGCTGATTTGCTTTTACGTATTCTGGTATATCACAACCTAAAAGCCAAACCTCATTCCCTTCAACACGGCCATATGCTTCATCAAGAGACATGCGCCCGGTACGTAAACTTTTTACTTCGCTCCCAACCAAAGCGATACCACACTCAAGGGTGTCTAAAATTTCGTAGTCGTGTCGTGCTTTTCGATTTTCTGACACCACCCGTTCTTTCCCAATATCACTCGTCTTCGACTTCTGTCGACTCGAGGGATTTCCCTTGGAATTTGATGATGTTTGAATAGGTTTTTTGGCAGCCACAGGAAAATCTCCTATTTGGGCAGAAGAACTCCTTACAGGTTACACTGTAATGCTGCTCACCTCCCACAAAACCCTCCCATTTCACTGAATACTCATGAATCTTCTCCGCTCCTCATTCCAGCTGTTTTGTATTGTATCGTCTTTGACCTGTTTCATGTGTCACGGTGCGGCTCCTGACAGAGTCCAAGGCTTTGTTCCCGGCGATTCTCGTCCTTCCGGCAATGGTCATGCTATTCGTGTTGAAGGTGGCTGGATGGTTGCGTATGACGAAACAATACCTGGCACTGATGTAACGTTTCGGATGATTCCAGTTTCAGGAGGCACCTTCACCATGGGCAGCGACGACAAGGAAGAAGGACGCAACACTGACGAAGGGCCGTCATTCAAGGTAACTATTGATCCGTTTTGGATGGGTCAAAACGAAGTTACCTGGCAGGAATACAAGATATACATGTCAGCGTGTGAATTGTTCCAAACGCTTCAGGCATCTGGTAAACGTGTCATTACTGATGAAAATAAGGCAGACGCTATTACAGCCCCCTCGGCGCTCTATGATCCAACCATGACTTTTACCAATGGTGAAGATCCTTTGCAGCCTGCTGTGACCATGTCTCAATTCGCTGCAAGACAATACACAGGCTGGCTGAGTGGCCTAACCGCGAGATTTTACCGGCTTCCGAGTGAAGCTGAATGGGAATACGCGTGTCGTGCAGGAACAACAACTCCTTGGTCAAGTGGTTCAGATTCTGGCAAACTTGCTGACGTTGCATGGATTTCAGAAAACTCTGATGATACGACTCATCAGGTTGGAACAAAAACACCGAACGAATGGGGTTTCCATGACATGCACGGCAATGCCGCAGAGTGGGTTGTCGATGAACTGGTTGAAAACGGCTATCTTCGTGCCTCTTCATTGAAACAACCTGTAGACTGGACTGCAACAATTGAATGGCCTCAAAACTTATCACCCCGCATTGTTCGGGGAGGTGCGTACTATGATGAGCCAGACCAATGCCGCAGTGCGTGTCGTCGGGGTTCTGAAGATGAAGATTGGAAAGAAGTAGATCCAAATTATCCAAAGAGTCCATGGTGGTACACAGAAGAACCAGCACTCGGAGTCGGTATGCGGGTTCTTCGTCCGCTGAAAATTCCTTCTGAAAAAATTCAACGACGATGGTGGGATGCTGATGTCGAAAGTATTCGTGAAGATGTCGACAGTCGTATGAATGAAGGACGCGGAGCCCGAGCCGTTGTTGATCCAAACCTCATTCGTGATGCCAAAGCGGCAGGTATATCAAACTAGACTAAAGTGTTAACTATGATGATAAAAATTCTTGTCCTTGCTGTTTTATCCCTCTGCACTGCGACGGCGAATCTCTTCGCCACCGAATGGAATCAGTGGGGTGGTTCATCTGTTCGAAATAATGTTTCAACGGCCAAAAATATTCCAACTGAATGGAATCCTGGGGATTTTGACACCGCTAGCGGAGACTGGAAGCCCGACACAAGTGAAAATATTGTGTGGGTTGCTCCACTCGGCAGTCAGTCCTATGGCAATCCTGTTATCGCAAGTGGCAAAGTGTTTGTTGGTACTAACAATGGCCATGGTTGGCTTGAGCGATATCCGGCTGAAGTCGATCTTGGTTGCTTGCTTGCATTCAATGTCGAGGACGGCTCATTTCTTTGGCAGGATTCCAGTGAAAAACTTCCAACGGGCCGTGTGCATGACTGGCCGCTACAGGGCATTTGTTGCTCCCCCTTAGTTGAGGGAGATCGTTTGTGGTATGTGACCAGCCGTGGAGAAGTGAAGTGTCTCGACACCGAGGGATTTCGCGATGGAGAAAACGACGGACCATTTACGGACGAAAAGGTCACGGAGAAAAATGAAGCTGATGTCATATGGGTCGTCGATATGATGAAACAGTTTGGCGTATCTCAGCACAATATGTGTTCATGCAGCGTCACTGGAGCTGGTGACTCTCTTTTTGTCATTACCGGGAATGGTGTCGATGAGGGCCACATCAGCCTTCCAAACGCCGATGCTCCTAGTTTCCTGTGTATCGACAAACATAACGGGTCACTTTTGTGGTCTGATAACTCACCCGGTGCCAATGTCTTACATGGCCAATGGTCCAGCCCTTCGTATGCAGAAATTGACGGTATCCCGCAGGCAATTTTTGGTGGTGGAGATGGGTGGGTGTACTCCTTTGATGCTCGAGGCGAAAATGGTAAGTCAAAGTTGTTGTGGAAATTTGACTGTAATCCAAAGAAATCCAAGTATTCACTTGGTGGTCGTGCTGACAGGAATCATATTATCGGTACGCCCGTGATTCACGATGGCCTTGTTTATATTGCCGTTGGTGAAGATCCGGAGCATGGTGAAGGAGCAGGGCACCTTTGGTGCATCGATCCATCGAAGAGAGGCGATATCTCAAGTGAAATAGCTGTTAGCCTCGAGGATCCAGATACCCCTCTTCCACCCCGCCGGAATCAGGCTGTCATTGAAGATGAGGGTGAAGCCGCACGACCCAACCCTAACTCGGCAGCCGTATGGCATTACCCGGGCTTTGATGCTGATGGCAACGGCAAACTCAACTTTGAGGAGACAATGCACCGAACATGCGGCACCGTTGTCATCGCAAATGACATGCTCTTTGTTGCTGATTTCAGTGGTCTCTTTCATTGTCTTGATGTAAAGACCGGAATACCGTTGTGGACAGAAGATATGCTTGCTGCCTCTTGGGGTTCACCGCTTATTGCAGATGAAAAAATATATATTGGTGATGAAGACGGTGATATTACTGTTTTTGCGCTTGATCGTGAAAAGAACATTCTTTCAGAGATCAACATGGGAAACAGTGTTTATTCCACGCCCGTCGCAGTAGGCAATACACTTTATATTGCTAACAAAAGTCATTTATTTGCTATCCGGGAGGGAGCGACGCCGCTCAAAAAATAATGTCTTTGGGCGCCTTTATTCGAATTTGCCATTCATTGCGCAAACCCTTACTTTTCACGGTCTTCCTTGTTGCAACTGCTTTCTCAAAGGCACCTGCTTCTGAGTCCGATGAACTTTGCAACCTGATCCAGAATGCCCGCCGAATTGTTTGTCTTGGTGATTCGATCACATTTGGTGGCGCATGGGTAACTAGTTTTGCCGCCTGGATGGAGTACGAAGGGATGACTGGAGAAGTCATCAACATGGGGCTCTCGAGTGAAACAGTTTCAGGTCTTACTGAGGATGGGCATGCAGGAGGCAAATTTCCACGACCGCATCTTGAGGAGCGACTGGATAGAGTACTTCGGGTGAGCCGACCTGATCTTGTTTTTGCATGTTATGGAATGAATTGCGGAATCTACCTGCCTCTCGACACTGTTCGTTTTTCTCATTTTCAAGATGGCATGCAAAAGCTTCATGAAACTGTTGAAAAAACCGGCGCGACAATCATTCATCTTACCCCTCCTATCTACGATCAGCGCCCAGATAAACCGGGCCCAGCGAGAGATGTTGCTTACGACAATGTGCTCGAAGCAATGTCGAAATGGCTGATTTCCAAACGGAAGGATGGTTGGCTTGTCATTGATGTTCACGGACCGATGAAAAAAATGCTTTTGGATGCCCGATCAAAAGATCCGTCTGTTATTTTTGCTCCAGACACGGTGCATCCAAATGCCCTTGGAAGCTGGGCATTTTGTCGAGCTCTTCTCATGGGTCTTGGTGCTCCGACTGCATCTTCAGTAGTTTTCCCTGAAGAACTTCAGCCCTTCATTCCACTTACAAGAAAACGCATGCAACTACTTCGGAATGCGTATGTCTCTGCAGCAGGACATCTTCGTCCTGGTGTACAACAAGGCCTTCCTCTTGGTGATGCTGAGGCAGAGGCACGAAAAATCACCGAATCTATTCGGTCTCGACGCTGGCATCTTATGGGGCAACAAAGGCAAAACGGTGTGGAATGGATTAATCCGATCATGTGGCCATCGCCACCCATTGTTGACGCAGGGCCTGAGAATACATCACGTCTGGCGCCTCCAGATGATGCCATCATTCTCTTCGATGGAACAAACCTCGATGCGTGGGAGAACGGGACGTCGTGGACTGTCGCTGATGGCATCGCTACAACGGGAAAGGGCGACATTCGTACAAAACAACATTTTGGTGACTGCCAGCTACATCTAGAATTTCGTGAACCTTTTCCTGCTGTTGGAAAAGGACAGGGGCGTGGGAACTCAGGTGTTTTCTTTATGAACACTTATGAAATCCAAATCCTTGACTCATATCAGGATGGTACCGATGGCCCAATAACTTACTACGATGGTCAATGTGGTGCCCTCTACAAACAACAGCCACCTGCGGTCAATGCGTGTCGACAGCCCGGGAAATGGCAATCGTTTGATATTCTTTTTTCACGACCACATTTCCACGGCGACGGGTCACTGATAAAACCAGCGAGAATCAGTGTTTTACACAATGGCGTTGCCATTCATTCTGACATTGAGATCAAAGGAGGGACTTTTTATCATGCCCCCCCTCAATACACAAAACATTCTGAAGCTCTCCCCATTCGACTTCAGGACCATGGGGATCCAGTTCAATTCCGAAATATCTGGATTCGGCCTCTTGAGCCGCTTCGTCCAACACTTCTGAAATGATGCTTGCTGTTTGATTCTGTATTTCTGCTCTAGGCCTTTTGCTCCAGAAATCTCCTGATCTCCTGCAGCTCAGCTGAGGTATCGCGATCTAAATCAGCGGGGCGACCAGCTTTCCTGTACCAGTACCCTGCATTGCCAAGATCTCCCTCAATTTTATGGACGACAGCATGGATCCAACACGCTACCTGATCGCTCTCATCCTTTTGAACAATACCATGCGCTTGCTCCCAATCTCCTGCAAGAACAAGATCAATGGCTTCATTGAGTTTCTCTATGTTCATCGACTTCCAAGCCCTGCAACAGATGTGTCTGCCTGGAGCAACACTGACTTCTTTTTCTCATCTTGAACATCTTTTTTCCGCCA
>CAXFJI010000073.1:0-9336 GCA_964003275.1 uncultured Planctomycetaceae bacterium | reverse complement strand
AAGTCCAAGCAGTCCCACATTCGCACTGACAAAGGGAGTTGGTTGATCACCCACGGGCGCAACGGCAGCAACGAGTTCTTCTGCAGGAAGTCTTAAGTCTCCTGGGCCAAATCCTACCGCGGCATATCCCATCTGCCTCAGTCCATCCGCAATAGACTGAAATTTTATTTCGGTTTGTCTTCCGAATCGCTTGACCTGATTCCCAAGATCAATAGATAAAACTGGCCACTGAGCAGATGCTACTGCACGGAGAAAATTTTGCCTGCGGCTCAGTCCGCCTTTTTGGTTTTCTTTCCCCGAACAACCACACGGTTCAATATAGCCATCTAATTGCCCGGTGATGACGAGCAGGAGTTCAGGTTTTTGCCACTCATCGAATACAAGCCCATTTCTTTTTTGAAACTCAAGGACCACATCTTCTGACACTCCAGCGGCTTGACGAGGCGGTGCACATAGGCTCGATGGCATGTACAGGAGTGCAATCGCAATGAAAGGTAACCGTCTAAGCAAAAGGTCAAAAAACAACATATGTCCTCAAGAATCACTTAATGAAAATCAAGCATCTCACTGTAGGGTATGGTAGCTGTTTTCTGTGTCTTGGGCGAGTTTGATTTAGGGGCCAATAACAACGCTCACAGGCAGTGTCACGACTGAAGAATCTGGTAATCCGGTTTGTAGGACAATTCTTCCTTTCGGAGCCTGTTCTGTTCCTATATGGTTTGCCATAGGGCTTCCGGTGGGAAGCGTGATGTCAATTGGAATCAAGATGACCGCACCTTTGCCAATGGGTTCTGCTGCCTGTACATCAACAACAAGTGATTCCGGAACAACCTCTGAAACAACTGGATTCACCTTTTCACGATCAGGACCTCTGGCAGTTAAAAACATTCTTGTCTTAAAGCCCTCAGAGCTTGATACTTTACCAAGAGACAGTTGATATTTTGTTGAGTTCCATCTTTGTCCTGTAAAAGAAATGTCTCCAGTCACACTGCCTTCGACGGGAATCTCAATGGTAATCTTCTCAGGGATATTCACCGAGACTTCTAGGACTTCACTTAGCGGTCCAATAGGCAATCCCGGAAGAACGTCAACGGAGAGAGTAAATCCTCCTGTAGCCTCTGGCTCGTCTTTCAATTGTTCATCAGCTAAGAGATCGGATTGTATGTTAAAGAAAGCCCTTTTGTCTTCATCAAGAATACGTAGAGTCTCAATAGTTGGTTTTTCATCACCAAAAGTGAAGACCTTGGTTTCGGCATGAGCAGTCGACTTTGATGAGAGCTTGGGGAAAGTAATGTCGGGTGGATTTGCGGTCCACGTAGGAACCACTGCTCCTTCAATTGTAAAAGCAATTTCGGGTCTTCGAGGGTCATTTGTCAGCACCGTGGCTTCCTGACGAAAAAGACCACCCAGGCCCTTCCCTGTCCATTGAATGCTTACAGTCGTCTCGTCACCGGGAGCGATTACTTTCTCATTCGTTGCCTCAGAATCTCCACTCTCATCTGGCGATGTACCAAAATCACTCACAGTACAAGTACAGCTTGTCGTACCTTGAGTAAGGACAAGTGGAGATGAGCCAATGTTTTTGATGGTAAATGCATGCTGTCCTTTTTCACCGGCACCGACGGATCCAAAATTGTGCTTTGTGTGAGGGACGCTGGCCTCTGGTAGAGGCCTACTCTTCGGTAGAGCGTCTGTTGAAAAATCACCGATAGTCCACTTCTGAAACTTGGACTCAATAAATGCAGAACCAATTCCGATAGAGAGGCCAACACAAAGAGCGACGATGACAACAGTTCGAGTGCGAATGAGTTTCATGCTGATTAGTATGATCTTGCGAGAACACTTCGGCCAGTCACGGGTTTTCCTGTCACGATACACGTGCCTGGATCGTCATTTTCCGCCATTGGTATGCATCGAACGGTCACCTTGAGAGGGTCGAGTATATGCGCTACAGCGGGATCATCAGCAACATGAGCAAGGGCAAAGCCTGCATGGCCATTCGTGGTCTTTTCTTCACTAAAGTAATCAATCATTTCTTGTTGAGTGTGTATTTGAGCAGTATTTTCTTCACGGAACTGTTTTGCGCGTTGAAAAAGATTGGCTTGAATGTCATCAAGAATTTTCGGAACTTGTCTACTAAAATCTGGAATAGGTATCGATTCTCGTTCCTTGGGGCTCTTGTCGCGTCGAGATACACTCACCGAGTTGGATGCTAAATCACGAGGGCCAATTTCAACGCGAAGTGGAACGCCTTGCTTGATATGCTGCCACACTTTATCACCACCCCGGATGTCTCGTGCATCTATTTTTACCCGCACTGTCGAGTGTGCGAAAGACAATGATCGTAGTTCTCGTTCAAGGGTCCGGCATGTTTCAAGAACCTTTTCTCTTTCATCGTCAGAGCGAGCGATTGGTAAGAGAACAACGTGTTCAGGGGCAATGCGGGGAGGTAACACAAGCCCATCATCATCAGAGTGAGTCATAATAACTGCTCCAATCAGTCGAGTTGAGACACCCCATGAAGTGGTCCAGCAGAATTCCTCCTTGCCACTAGAATTCTGGAACTTAATTCCTTGACCTCGAGAAAAATTTTGTCCGAGAAAATGGGACGTGCCTGCTTGAAGAGCTTTGCCATCCTGCATCATTGCTTCAATCGAGTAGGTATCAATTGCACCAGGAAAGCGCTCGGCTGATGGTTTTGGTCCTTTGATTACAGGCATTGCGAGATCTCTCTCTGCAAATGTTGAATAGACATCAATCATTTGCAGAGTTTCCTCAATAGCTTCTTCTTCTGTGGCGTGCGCAGTGTGACCCTCTTGCCACAAAAACTCAGCCGTTCGTAAGAATACACGGGGACGCATTTCCCATCGGACAACATTTGCCCATTGATTGATTAAGATGGGAAGGTCTCTCCACGATTGAATCCATTTGGCATACATGGCACCAATAATTGTTTCACTCGTTGGTCGAACAACAAGTGGCTCTTCGAGCTTTCCGGTTGGGAGTAGTTTGCCATCACTATTCAGTTCGAGGCGATGATGCGTGACGACAGCACATTCTTTTGCAAAACCTTCTACATGTTTTGCTTCCTGTTCCAAGTACGAAACGGGAATGAAGAGTGGGAAGTAAGCGTTGTGATGTCCTGTCGCCTTGAACATGTGATCAAGAATGCTCTGCATGTGCTCCCACAGAGCGTATCCATGAGGTTTAATGACCATGCATCCTCGTACTGGTGATGGCTCAGCCAATTCTGCTGCACGGACAACCTGCTGGTACCATTCAGGATAATCCTCGGTTCGAGTCGGGGAGATGGCGGTTCGGGGCATGGAGAACTCCTGAGTGTCATTTGGAAGCTGTGAACTGCATGATTTGCGAGATTGTAGTCATTCGCTTGTGTGGTGTGGGGAATCATTCATACACTTTTTGAAATGTCGAGTTCTTCTCCTTCCTCACGTAAAGCCCTGGCGCCACCCCCCACCCCCTTTCCTGCCCGAGTTTCAGGCAGAAAGTTCGTGACAGAACTGCCTATGCAGGGTGCAGTTGATCAAATCTTCCTTGCAACGAGAAAGCAGCTCCGGCCGAATCGTCACGGACAACTCTATCTTCAGGTGGAACTTGCAGACCGTTCAGGCTCTATTACGGGACGGATGTGGAATGCCTCTGACTATCAGTTTGAGGCCTTCGACGATGGTGAATTTGTTCATGTTGAGGGCATGACGCAAGTATATTCAGGAAATCTTCAGGTGATCATTCAATCGATTTCACGCGCAGACCCTCGTCTCGTTGATGAGTCAGAGTTTCGTGTTTTGACGAGCGAGGATATTCGTGCGTTGCAAGTGGAACTTACAGATATTCTATCGACGGTTGAGCATCCTCAACTGGCTGCTTGTATATCCGAAATACTGTCTGATGAAGAATTGATGACGGCAATTGCACGTAGTCCTGCTGGCATTAAGCAGCATCATGCATATGCTGGTGGACTTCTTGAACATATCGTCTCTCTTCTTCGAATTGCCGATCGTGTGGCACCACTCTACCCAGATCTTAGCCGTGATTTACTGCTGGTTGGAGTTCTACTCCATGATATCGGTAAAACTTCAGAACTCGAAAGTGAGCAGGGTTTTTCATATACCGATGCAGGACAGTTGCTGGGGCATATTGTGTTAGGCCTCGAGATCCTCGAAGAAAAAATCCAAGCCGCTGAGCGTCGCCTGAATACTTCTATTGATAGTGAATTAGTGTCGAGAATCAAGCATATGGTTGCGAGCCATCATGGAGAATATGAGTACGGATCCCCCAAGTTACCAATGACCCTTGAGGCAGTGGCTCTGCATCATATTGATCAACTCGATGCTCGTATGGCTGCAACAACACAACTCTTACGAAATGAAGCAGCCTTGGACGGAGGCTGGACACAATATCATACGAACCTTGGTCGAAAGTTTTTCAGAGGAAGGGAGAAGTAGTCAAAACGATTTGTGTTATGAGTACCGTTTCGTGAAACGAAGTCGTTTTGACATCTCCTCAAGTATCTTTGGGCCATTTTCTTTATTCATGGTGTGAGAAATGGTTTCATGAGCCGTAAGCGTCCAATATTGTCCAAAAAACATGAGCAAGCTGATGTTGTTGGCGTGTTCAAACGAGCTTCTGGGGGATATGGATTTGTGCATCCAGATGGTTTTGCTGCTGGTGATCGTTCTGCAGATGTGCATATCACGGCTCATAGGCAGCGTGATGCAGTGAGTGGAGATGTCGTAAAGGTACGACTGCTTTCAGGAAACAGTACTTGGCGACAGGGGCCAACAGGAGAAATCATAGAAGTCGTGAGTCGCAAAACGACTCGCTTTGTTGGTCGTTATTTCGAATCTTCAGGGATAAGCTGGGTGCGAGTCGATGGAAATACGTTTGATTCACCTATCTCGGTTGGAGATCCAGGCGCAAAAGATGCCGGAGAGAATGACAAGGTGGTCATCGAGATCGTCCGATTTCCTCAATATGGTCAAGGTGGAGAAGGCGTTGTTGTTGAAGTCCTGGGGGCTCTCGCAGATCCTGGTGTTGATGCACAATCAATCATACATGAATTTGATTTGCCAGGTCCTTTTCCAGATGAGGTGTTAGCAGATGCACGTGAGCAAGCAGCTCAATTTTCTGAAGAAGTGCTTGATGATCGGCGTGACCTCACCGAAAAAGTGATTGTGACGATTGATCCAACTGATGCTCGAGACTTTGATGATGCGATCTCCTTGGATCGAATTGAAAATGATCACTGGTTGCTTGGGGTTCACATTGCAGATGTCTGCCATTTTGTGCGTAAAGGTTCGCCTCTTGATATTGAAGCTGCACGTCGTGGCACAAGCGTATATCTGCCTGGCCATGTCATTCCAATGCTTCCGGAAATAGTTTCCAATAATCTGGCGAGCCTTCAGCCTGAGCGGGTACGTTTTACTCGAACGTGCTGGATTGAGTTTTCTCCTGAAGGCATACCAATTGATACAGTCATTGAACGCTCAGCCATAAAGAGTCATCGTCGTTTCACTTATGACGAAGTGGATACCTTTCTTTCAAATCCAGCAACACGCAAGATTCAAATGTCCTCTGCAATTCGTTCCTTGTTGGGGCGGATGCGAGACCTTGCTCGCGTGCTCAGAAGCCGCCGGATAGCCAAAGGATCTTTGGAACTTGACATGCCAGAGGTGAAAATCGATCTCGACCGTTCCGGAAGAGTTACCGGAGCTCATGTTGTTGAACATACAGAAAGCCACCAGATTATTGAGGAGTTTATGCTGGCTGCCAATGAGGCGGTGGCGCGTACCTTATCCTCGACGGAGGGTGGGTATTTGCGTCGTGTTCATGCTGCTCCTGATTTGAAAAAGCTGCAGCAACTTAATGAGTTTGTGAATGAACTTGGATTTGATGTGGAATCACTTGAAAGTCGATTCGAACTACAGAAATTGCTTCAAAAGGCTCGTGGATGTCGAGAAGAGCATGCGATTCACTATGCTGTGCTCCGCAGTTTCAAGCAGGCGTGTTACAGTCCTCAGCACGAAGGGCACTTTGCACTGGCAAGCGACTTCTATTGTCACTTTACATCACCAATTAGGCGTTACCCAGATCTCACTATACACCGAGCGCTTGACACCATATCGAAGGGCCACAAGCCTCCTCATGATGGTCTGCATCAACTTGGTGAACAATGTTCTCATCTGGAGAGGCGTGCAGAAGCAGCAGAGCGAGAACTGGTGAAATTGAAGCTGCTCCTTTTTCTTTCTTCTCGGATTGGTGAAGAAATGGATGCAGTTGTAACTGGCGTGGAGCGGTTCGGCATATTTGCCCAAGGTATGGATCTGCCAGCTGAGGGCTTTTTATCGCGACAAGTCCTTCCGCCCGATCGCTATCGCTACGATAAAGTCGGTCACGTTCTTTCTGGAGCACGAGAGGGGAATGTATTTCGTCTTGGTGATCGATTAAGGGTTTCTGTACAGCAGGTCGATCTTGATCGGAGATTGCTGGAATTTGGGCTTGTAGATAAGCATTCACGTGGGAAAAAGCGAGTCAGGCGATCAACGAGAAAAGTAAAGCCAAGGATGAAAAAAAGAGAACACCATGGGGAACGACACAAAAAAAGGCAGCCCAGACGATAGATGACTAGTCGTGCATATCGAGAGCCTTACAATCACTGCTCATACGGAATCTTTTCTTGTGAAAGGTGCATAGAAGGTATTTGGCAAAAATGCTCGAAACTCCTCTTGTGAATTGGCATGAAGCCCACAATGGACGCATGGTTGATTTTGCGGGCTGGAGGATGCCTGTGCAGTATTCTTCAATTGTTGAAGAGCATCTAGCGACTCGTCAGGTGGCTGGAATGTTTGATGTTTCGCATATGGGTCGTCTTACAATCGGTGGGCCTTATGCGATGAATTGGCTTGACGCATTACTTTCTCGAAAGATTTTGGGAATGAATGTCAGTCAGTGTCGGTACACCTTGATTACCACTGAAGATGCTATTTTAGATGACGCCATTGTGAGTCGGGAACCAGATGCTGCTGATGGCTCGCCCTGTCTTGGGCTTATCGTGAATGCGAGTAATCGTGAACGAGTTGTTGATTGGTTCAACATGCGTCTCCCCAAAGAGGGTGTCACACTAAAGGATCACACATCTGAAACGGCAATGATGGCTATTCAGGGGCCGCGAGCCATTGATATAGTGGCCTCTCTCTTAGAACGTCAGGAATCACAGCGACTTTCCAAGTTGTCAACATACACATTAATACAAACCACGATCATTGGTCATTCAGCGACAATCAGCCGCACAGGTTACACGGGTGAAGATGGTCTTGAAATTGTTGTGCCGGCATCTGCGGCACTCCAAGTATGGGAGGAAATATATAAGGCTGGGGTGCCTCTAGGATTGCATGCGTGTGGCCTTGGCTCACGAGACACTCTCCGTCTCGAAGCCGGAATGCCTTTGTATGGTCATGAACTTACGGAGATATCAAATCCTTTTGCGATTGGCCTTGGTTTCGCGATGACGCTCAAGGATCATATCTTTCCAGGACATGATCGCTTTATCGCAATGAAGAACACCCCTGATTCGCAGGTGCGTATTGGATTGGTGTTTGATTCAAAAAGAACCGCCCGGACTGGATGTGAAGTTTTTTCTGATGAGGTGCTCATCGGTACTGTAACGAGTGGAAGCTTTGCTCCCTCGCTCGGGAAAGCGGTTGCCATGGCAGTGATCAATTGTGAAGCGGCTGTTGAGGGAAACAGTGTGGAGGTTGTGGTGAGAGGATCAAAGCAAAAAGGACGAGTAACCTCCCTGCCCTTTTACAAAAGAGACTAACATATCGTTGTGTGTTTACACCTTTTACTACTGTTTTGGAGCAAGTCATGGCCGTTGAACGTAAATATGCCCAGTCACATGAATGGATTCGTCTTGAGGATGATGGCACCGCGACCATCGGTGTATCGGCCTATGCTGTGGAGGCGTTGACAGATCTTGTCTTCATTCAGTTACCGGACATTGGCCAAAAGGTCAAAGCCGGTGAGTCGTTTGGTGAAATTGAGAGTGTTAAGGCCGTAAGTGATCTCTATGCTCCAGTTTCTGGTGAAGTAGTGGCAGTCAACACCGATCTCCCTGGAGAGCTAGAGATTCTGGGTGATGATCCTTACCAAAAAGGCTGGATCATGCGAATCAAGCCAGATAATACATCAGATGTTGAAAGTCTACTTGATCAGCAAAGTTATGATGCTCTCATAGCAAAGCAGTCGCCCTAACAATGAGTGCATCTAATCCTGCAAGTGTGATTACGCTCTATCGTGATGGTCCTGCTGATGGTCCTGAAAATATGTCAGCGGATGAATGTCTCGCGCACGAAGCTGAATGCAGAAATGGTCTTGTGATTCGTCTGTATAGCTGGAAAAAAACAACAGTCTCACTCGGTGCTTTTCAAGCTTCTCGTGATGCTCATGAATGTTCTGCATTGAAAAATCTTCCATTAGTCAGACGTCCAAGTGGAGGTGGGGCAATTGTTCATGGATCAGATGTTACATATGCAGTAGCAATTCCTAGGCACCATCCTTGGGCAGCACAGCCGCAGTTCCTCTACGATGCCCTTCATGGGGCCATGGTGAAGTCCTTGAAGACGCGAGGAGTAAAAGCAAGGTTGGCTACTAGAGAATCTCCAGCGGGCGAACAATTTTTTTGTTTTGACCGTCGGTCTGAAGGAGATTTAGTTGTGGATCTCGAGGGTGATGCATCCGTTGCGAGGGGTGCTAAGGTTATGGGGAGTGCCCAGCGACGCCGCGCCAAGGCAGTTCTTCAGCATGGAAGTCTTCTTGTTCACACGAACAAAGACGTTGGATTGTCTGGCCAGCATGCTGGGCTTCTTGATTTACCGGGAAGCGGCATAGAAACAAGCGAAGGCATAGACGCTTGTATTCAGATGTGGCTGCACGGTCTCTCCTCAATGCTGTGTGCAGACATTGAGGAGCAGCCTCATTCTTTTATTGCTTCAGATCCATCAGGCTTTGAAGACAACCTAGAACGGTTTAGTCATTCAAGGTGGACATTTAGACGTTGACAGCAATAAGCCATCGACGAAGGAATGGCGTAAAAAAACTCAATTGCCCTTCGATTTTTATCTGCATGGTTTTGTGTGCGTCGGGGACTCCGTTAGGCAATCGCCAAAGGAATGTCACTTTGAACTGTTTTTCAATGGAAAGAAAAAGTTCCTATGGAGTCATGCAATTAACACCTGATAGTGTTAGAATAAGAGCGGGTTTCGTTTGGGAACTATAATATTTTTTTCTTCGTCATTTTTAGAACCATCGATTGGA
>CAXFJI010000072.1:0-9434 GCA_964003275.1 uncultured Planctomycetaceae bacterium | reverse complement strand
AAAGTTTGGGAATACAAACCGAGCAGAGAAGAATATTTTAGGATACGGCAGCGATGCAGTAGAGAGATGTATCTCGCTTAGGTATGCAATGACAACTCAAGCACATATGATTCTTGTTCCAACACAGAAAGAAAATCGTGTTGTCAAGGAAGTTCTTTCTTCATGTCAAGCAGATATAAGCATGGAGCTCTGTGGCTTTGGTGCGATAGCTGCCGCAGCTCGGACAGCTCAATTGTTATGTGCCCTCAAGCCCTCGGCAGTTACGCTTATTGGGATTGCTGGTGCATTTGGAGATACGCTCGAGATTGCAAAGGCATACTGCTTTCATCAAGTGGCCTGCTACGGCATCGGAGCAGGCACTGGAGAGGATTTTGAGGGGCCGGCATCCATGGGCTGGCTACAGTGGCCTGGAAATCAGCGTTCTGAGTGTCCTGCGATAGCTGATCGAATTGGAGATGTTCGAGATACTACATCCAAGACACTTCTCACAGTGTGTGCGGCATCTAAAAATAATCATGATGTTACTGTGCGTCAGCAGATGTATCCTGATGCCAGTGCTGAGGATATGGAAGGTTTTGGTGTTGCCATTGCATGTGAAATGGCAGGTGTGCCATGGCAGATTATTCGAGGAATTTCAAATCAGGCTGGACAACGCGATCAGGCTCAGTGGTGTATTGACGAAGCTCTACGGGCAGCATCCTTCCTTGCTTTACAAAGTATTACGGAGGAGTTGTGACAAGGAGCATTCGACTTGGTATCTCGACCTGTCCAAATGATACGTTTGCCTTTCATGGACTCCTCGCGAAGAAAGTCGATTGGAGAGGTCTTGAGTTTGTTGTAGAGCTTCTTGATATACAGGAACTCAATGAGCGATTAAAAAAAGGTGTATTTGATGTAGCAAAGGCAAGTTTTCATGCAGCCCTTCAGTTAGCTCAGAACTATATTGTTTTGCCAACTGGTTCGGCTCTAGGTTTTGGTGTGGGGCCACTATTATTGGCAACGCATCCCGAGCAGAGGCCATGTGACCTACGGCAACTGACACTTACTCCAGGCGAAGATACCACAGCGTCATTACTCTATGAGTTGTATTACCATGATACGGCACGTGTTGAAGAGGTAGTTTTCTCAGATATTGTGCCCAGGCTTGTCCGTGGCTCTGCTGACTTTGGTATATGTATCCATGAAGGTCGATTTACCTGGCAAAGCAGTAATCTTTTTCTGGTAGAAGATCTCGGGGAGAGGTGGGAAAAGGAAACAGGAAGCCCATTGCCACTGGGGGGCCTTCTTGCCAGTCGTTCTCTGCCACATGATGTGATTGTGACAGTTCATCAAGTCATACGAGATTCACTCTTGTATGCACTGGCAGAACGTTCATCTGCTTTGACAACCATGCGAAAGTATGCTCAAGAATTTGATGATGATGTGCTCATGAAACATGTTGATCTGTACGTCAACGAATGGACGCTTGAGTTGGGTGAGGTCGGTAGAGACGCCCTCTCGACGTTGTCTCGTCGAGCTCAGGAGAGAGGTATTGGAACAAGTGCCCAATTAGAAGTGTTCTCATCGACACCGTGATGGACCACCTGTGCTTAAGTGCCATACACAACCTGACTCATCCACGATGCGACTGTGACAGCTGCTGTCTCGACGCGAAGGATATGAGGTCCTAAAGATACCTTATAAAATCCTAATGTTGCTGCGACGTCAAGCTCTTCTGTAGTGAAACCTCCTTCTGGCCCAATCGCAATAAGGCAGGCCTGTTCATTGAGAATAGAGTGTGAGGTAAGGGGATATCCGTCTGGATGAGCAATCAGTTTTTTTTGAGAAGGAAACAATTCTGGGAGTGCTTGAAGGCTCGCTGGTGCACGAATGGACATGAGTGTATTTCTGCCGCATTGTTTACATGCTTCGACGACAGCACGTTCGAGTCTTGTTCGTGCCGACTCTGTCGCTTCTGCGACTCCTCGGGATGTGATAAGTGGCACCATCTGATCGGTTCCTAATTCAGTCAGTTTTTCAATGAGCCACTTTTGTCTTTCACCCTTTGGAAGGGCAACGGCGACTGTAAGGGGTACGCGGGGCAGAGATGTTTGTGATGAAAGTTGTTCGACAATCTCTACCGTTACGGCATTTCGATGAATGGATGTAATACGAGCCGTCCATTCTGTACCGAGACCATCAAAAACGTGAATGCAATCGCCGGCTTTTGCTCGAAGTACATGGCGACAGTGATGGGATTCATCTTGATTGAGAACGGCTCGATTGTTTTCTGGTGGATGATGGAGGAAAAAACGGTCACTCATTTTGCAGAAAACCCCGTAACAATTCGTCGTGACGTGGAAAGAAAGCCTCTTTACACTCTCCACTATGGTACGAGATAAATGGCAATTTGACGCACCCCCATTTGCCGGTTCACTGGAACCGACATCGTTTTATGAAGGTATTCCACAAGAGGAGGCACTGGCACGACTGGAGTGGCTGCTTGAACACAAGCAGCGATGCGGCGTAGTCGTCGGTGAGAATGGAATTGGAAAGAGTCATCTCGCTGCGGTTGTGAAGCGACGCTTAGCTGGATGTGGTGCCGAAACAACACTTCTTTCCGTGCGCGGAATTCAAGATGGGGATTGGCTCGATCTTCTTTTATCTCGCATTCCACTTGATGCGGCATCTCGGTCAGAACCAATTCGTTCATGGCAGAAACTCGAAAATCACTTACGCGAAAATACGCTGATGGATCGCCCGAGTGTCATCATACTTGATGATTTTGATCAGGCACCGGAGGATTGTCTGCAGGGTATTTCACGAATCGTATCAGCAGCAGAGCCACTTTTTTCTCAGACAATGGTTGTAGCATTGGCAGCATCTGAAGGCATGTCGCGTATACCGGATACTTTTCAACAGCGAGCCACAGTAAAAGTGGAACTGGTCCCATGGGAAGAAGTTGATGTTGCTTCCTTCATCATATCTGCTCTTAAGCGTGTTGGAGGGCAGCCCGATCTGTTCACAAATGAAGCGATTGGCACAATCAGTCGATTTGCTAAAGGTGTCCCACGGCAGATTTGTCAATTGGCACATTTATGCACCGTTGTGGGAGCAAGTGAGCAACGTGACCAGGTGGATTCGACAATGGTTGAAGGGGTTTGGAGAGAATTGACTCCGATGAGTGCTGACCAAAAGCTGCCAGCACATGAACGTTCGAATACAACGCCTCCACCACCAAAACATCCTCAGGTGCGATCGGTAAGAAAACTCTGGGAATAAAAACGTCGCAAATACCCGGTAGGCCGTACCAGTCACGTAAGGTTTGCGGTCTCTACGAGATGTAAAGTCCTCGAAGAAGAAGTGGCTCATGGTTGTTTGAGTCATAATGCTTTACACTACGAGGATCCTTTTTCCCTCTGGTATGCGATCCCGTGGCTCCGTCCGCTTCACACCAAACAACTCCTGTCAGGGCCTCACGCATTGTGGCTGTGTCGCCTGATGACGGTTCAGCGATTGACCTCAAGAATCCATTGCTCGCTGCCTTGCTTGGGTGGCTGATTCCAGGACTAGGCCATCTGTATCAGAATCGTGTGTTCAAGGGCCGGCTTTTTCTCATTACTATTTTGGGTACGTTTCTTTTTGGCTGGTGGATTGGTGCTGGTCGCGTCGTGTACTACGAATGGGGACCCACTGACAAGCGGTTGGCATTTATTGGCCAAGCTGGGATCGGAGTGGCTGCTATTCCGGCCTTTATTCAGTCTCGGCTTCTCAATGGAACGGGCCGTCAGCCTCTGGCCTGCAGCCAATGGTTTGCGCCACCCGTGCGTACTCGTCAATATGTTTCAGATGCGTACGCACGTCGATTGGTGACTGAAGAACCTGCGATCGTTGAGGAAGATTTTTTTGACCGTCAACCGTTAAAGCAGTTTCGTGGTGATGAACTGGCTATCTGGCAGTTTCAGCTTGGTCGAGCTTTTGACATTGGAACGCTTTATACGATGCTCGCGGGCATGTTCAACATATTGGTTGTATTTGATGCCTTTGCAGGTCCAATGGGGATTACAGCAAAAGAACAAAAGAAGCTCAAAACAGAAAAAAGATCATCGGCGGTTGCCGCCTAACGATACGACAATTTTTACAGCTGGAAGCGAATCATTCCTAATAAGTAGAGAAATGGAGTTCACAACAATGGTGAATGGCACCTTTTATTGCTTTGCAATCATCTCACACTTGGCGACGCTTGTAGATGTTGTTCCAGGCGTGTTCTTTGGTCTTCCCCTTCTTGCGTTAGCAAGTTTTGTATTTGCTGCTACGCATCATGAAGATGATGAAGCAATTACCCTCGCTACCATTCATTGGGCTGTGTGGATCGGAGGAGTTCTTGGGCTTATTCTTGCCATCGTGCTTTTAATTGGATTGTTCTGAGTGTTGCGTATTGCATGATGAGTCGATTGTCGATGTCATATCGAGGCCTTGTGTTTTCAGTCGACGGAGTTGGCCACAGGCTGCGTCAATGCGAGATCCTTTGCGTCGTCTTACCTGCACGTTGACGTGAGCATTTTGTAAGGCTGTCAGAAATTGCTCGCAGGCTTTATGGGTTGGTTCTTTCCAGGGTAATCCGGCGACAACGTTATATGGGATCACATTGACAAGTGCTGCTCGACCAGCAAGCAAGCGCACAAGAGATGATGCGTGTGCCGGTGAGTCATTGACGGTGCCAAGCAGTACATATTCAAATGTGAGTCGTCTTCCTGAGGTTTCCCAATAACGATCTGCAGCGGCCATAATATCAGAGAGTCCGGTGGACTTATTGACGGGCACAAGTTCAGAGCGAAGCGTGTCTGTTGCAGCATGCAGGGAAACGGCAAGATGATAGCCTGGATTAATGCCTGTCAATTTATCCATGGCGGATGGTAGACCAACTGTGGATATGGTGATTCGGCGTTGTGAGATGCCAAGCCCATCCTTTCGTTGAGCCTCAGCGAGTGCTGGCAATAGACGATCGAGGTTTGCAAGAGGTTCACCCATGCCCATGACAACGATGTGACTAATTCTTTCATCTGGAGGGAGAAGTCGTGTCAGCCGTAGAAGTTGTTCGACGATTTCTCCCGTCGAAAGGTTGCGAATAACGCCATCAAGTCCACTGGCACAAAAGACACAGCCCATCGCACAGCCGACTTGAGAACTGATGCAGACAGTTCGTCGTATGCCATCACGGAGCATGACACATTCGATCATTTGTTTGTCATGCAGTTGCAGGAGCAGTTTTTCGGTGCCATCATCAGATCGGTCATGACGGACAGTTTTTGTGGTCCACAATGAAAAGCTTTCTTCCAGATCACGCCTGAGGGTTTCAGGAAGGTCCGTCATTTCACGAAATGATTCAACTCGACTGGCAAACAGCCAGCGCCTGATTGATTTAGCACGATAAGACGGCTGTTCTTTGTCACTCAGCCATTTTTCGAGAGGTGTTTGCGGTTCAAGTATGTGGAGCATCGGACGGCAGAATTCCCACTGGCGGGATACGGGCATACGGACTACAGTCTAATCTGATATTCCAATCATACTGTGTGTTTTGCCGAAGTAGGACTGTTGAGAATGAATCAGAAGCGTTTTGAGGAGCGAACTGACTGGGTTTATGATGAACAAGTTTTCCCGGTGTGGAATCAATCATTTGAAAAAAGTGATCGATCAGACATGATTACAGACGATCTTTGGGCTGGACGAAGTATTGCTTTACTGCTTTCAATACTCGTCGCCATTGGTCTTATTTTAGCGCTTGGGACAGTCGCATTTGTAGCCTCATGGCGATAAAAATGTGTTGACCGCCGTTGGTAAGATGATGCAATAGTCTCTGCAGAAGAGATCAGACGTGACCATCACGATTCATGCTCCAGCAAAACTCAATCTGTCTTTGGCAGTCATCGAAAGGCGCGATGATGGTTATCATGACATTGAGTCCTTAATGGTGCCTGTCACACTGCACGACACACTTCACGTGACTCCCACGCAGACAGAGGGAATTACGTTGACAGTACAGTTGCAAGGAAGGATTGCACGACTGGATCCGGTGTTTGCCGGTGATGTTCCGATCGGAAAAGAAAATCTTGTTGTACGAGCGGCTGAGGCCCTTGCCCGAGAAGCTGGCATCAAGTCCGGCCTTGAGATTTATCTTCAAAAGCAGATCCCATCTGGAGCTGGACTTGGCGGTGGTTCAAGCGATGCGGCCGCAGTGATTCAGGCAGCAGCCGATGTCTGGCACCTTAATTGGTCAGTTGAGCAGCTTGCATGTGTGGGTGCTCAACTTGGAAGTGATATCCCGTGGTTCTTTACACAGGGACCGGCGACGGTCATGGGTCGTGGTGAGCAGGTATATCCCATCGACCGCATCAATTCGTATGCCGCTGTTATTGTGAAGCCGGTGGTAAGTCTTTCGACAGCTTTGGTCTATCAGAAGTGTCTGCCCGATGCATCTCGGCGAGGAGAGGCGTCCCAACTTGGCAACATGCTTCAATCGGGACTGCACGATGCTATTCCATTGATGCATAATGCGCTGCAGTTGCCAGCCTGTTCCCTAACACCAGAGATCGACCGGTTGTTATCGGACTTCGGACGAGCAGGTGGCTTGCATCCAATGCTCACCGGTAGTGGGAGTGCATGCTTTACGCTTACTCATACATGGGCTGAGGCAAAACATATTGCAGGACGAATGGAATCAATGGGTTGGCATGCAGTATTTCCTGTGAGGCTGTGTCCATGAATGGCCTCATATGGGGGAATCAATAGAGATATTGCTGAATTATGAGCCATGTACCAATGCGTGAAAGGCACGAGTCAATGTGGCAGTGATGGGCCCAGGTGCCCCTGTGCCGATGGAACGACCATCAATATCAACAACCGGGATTATTTCAGCAGCCGTCCCAGTAAGGAAGCACTCATCAGCAGTATATAAGTCATAGCGAGTCAGTGTGGTTTCAGTGCAGTTGATATCTGCACCATGTGCTAACTCCATGACAGCATTACGAGTAATACCTTCTAGGATGCCCGCATCTTTTGGTGGTGTAAGGAGTTTGCCACAACGGGCAATAAAAATGTTGTCACCTGTACACTCAGCGACTTCACCCTTGTGGTTCAGCATGAGAGCCTCGACACACCCTGCTTGTAATCCTTCCATTTTAGCTAGGACATTATTGAGATAGTTGAGTGATTTTATCCGTGGCGAAAGGGCCGCTGAGTGCACTCGCTGCGTGGCAGCAGTTACGATGCTCAAGCCTTTTTCGTAATACTCTTTTGGGTAGAGTGAAATAGTATCGGCAATGACAATGACCTGGGGATCTTTCGTCCGATTTGGGTCAAGTCCAAGGCTTCCTGCACCGCGGGTCACGATGAGGCGAACATAACCATCAGATAGATTGTTTGCGAGCAGAGTCTCATTCACTGCTTGCTTGACGTCGTCCTTTGAAAGTGGAATTTTGAGTCGAATGGCATCAGCACTTGCCCACAGACGGTCAATATGCGCATCGAGTCGAAAAACATGACCAGAGTAGCTGCGAAGACCTTCAAAAACACCATCACCATAGAGCAGCCCATGATCAAAGACACTCACACGAGCCTCACTCTCAGGAACAAGGCTGTCATTCATGAATATTTTTCGTGACATAGTGCGGTCTCATTTTATGCAGGAGATGAATCAACCTGTTCGACTCGCCCAGCAGCGAGACGAACAATTCTATTTGCACGATTAGCGATTGCAGTGTCGTGTGTCACAAGCACTATAGAAAGGCCATCCCGGCGGTTCAACTCACAAATGGCATCTAGGATATCTACACCAGTGGACTCATCAAGATTGCCCGTGGGCTCATCTGCAAGCAGAACATGTGGATGAGTGATGAGTGCGCGTGCGATTGCTACACGCTGCATCTCACCTCCCGATAGCTGCCGAGGTTTGTGTCGCATTCGTTCGCCGAGCCCGAAGCGATCAAGGAGCATTTTGGCCTGATCTCGTGCATGAGTCCCTGCTTTCAGCCACTCCATGACTCCGTGACGCACAAGAAGAGGAGCGAGAACATTTTCCAAAGCAGAGAGTTCTGGAAGGAGATGATAAGCCTG
Source organism: uncultured Planctomycetaceae bacterium (assembly GCA_964003275.1). GTDB lineage: Bacteria > Planctomycetota > Planctomycetia > Pirellulales > UBA1268 > CACORA01. The sequence goes on along the minus strand of CAXFJI010000072.1, from coordinate 1,343 downwards.
AAAGACCATGCCAATGACGGTATTTCGAAGTCCATCACGTTGGGCGGCTGGAAGATGATCAATTCTCTTACCTTCGAGCCACACTTCTCCAGCATCAGGAGCGTCAAGCAGGCCCATGAGGTGCAACAGCGTGCTTTTGCCTGAGCCACTTTGACCAACAATTGCGACAAACTCTCCAGGAAGAACATGAAAATCCACACCCTGTAAGACCTCAAGAACACCTCCCCCAGAACGATAGTTCTTGCGAATACCTCTTACGGAGAGTAAAGGACTGGCATTTGTTTCGTCACTCATGTCTCAATGCCTCAACGGGATGGAGGCGTGCAGCACGTAAAGCTGGTAATACGCTGGCCGCAACAGCGATTGTGATTGCACCCACAATGATCCAAAAAACGGTGAAAGGATCAATGATTGTAGGAATCTTAAAAAAGTAATAAATGGATGGGTCAAAGACACTTTGTCCAGTCCACCATTCAACGAAGGATCGAATTCGATTGAGATTCCATGTAATTGTGAGTCCTAAAATGAGTCCGGCCCCAGCGCCAACGATGCCAAGAAAGAGTCCGTACCCAAGAAAAACGCCAGCGATACCAGATGCACTGGCGCCAAGAGATTTGAGGATGCCAATGTCACGGGTTTTTTCAACAACAATCATAAAAAAGATGGCCAAGATACCAAAACCGGCCACTGCGATGATTAAGAAGAGCAAGATATTTAGAACAGCCATTTCCATATCAACAGCTGAAAGAAGTGGGCCCTGTTTGTCTCGCCATGTTGAAACAGCGTACAGTTCCGGAGGGAATGCTTGTCGCAGCCTGTTGCGAACATCATCAAGGCTCACACCATCCTTCAGTTTGATCTGGATGGAATTCACACTGGCCAGACCAGTCTCCGGTTCGATCATGCCCCTCATTCGCTGGAGAGCAGCGATCGGTACGAAGACAAAATTTGAGTCATACTCACTCATCTTGCTTTCATAAAAGTCAACGATTGTAAAGTTATCACTGACGGCCTTTGGGGGTGTACCCGCGGTTGGAAAAGTGATTTTTACATCATCTCCTGGTAATACGAGGAAGCGATCAACACCTGTGGAGTCACGGAAGCTTGCCAGACCAATGCCTGGAACAACGCCCGTAAACTGCTCAGTCGCAAGATCCATAGTGCGACCCTGTTGAGGACGGGCAGCACTGAAAGGGTTTTGGGGAGCCGTGGAGTTGTCATTCTCAGCATTCGATGTTGATTCCTCAGGGGCGACAGATTTGGTGTCGGTCACGTCAAGAATGGCATCAACTTGAGCATCAATTGATCGCGTTGGTTGATTGGTGGTGGTATTGAGTGCAGTA
>CAXFJI010000071.1:0-9438 GCA_964003275.1 uncultured Planctomycetaceae bacterium | reverse complement strand
TCGGTAACCCGCCCTTACCTCGTGCGCAAGCTCATGAAGCCTCGATTGCAGATAGGTCGGAAGTTCTACCGTCAAAGCAGCAAGGCGCTCTAAGTGTGGTTCGATAGCTAACACTTGGCCACGTGAATCGGTTCTGAGAAGCGCATCAGAATCAACCTGAATATGGGGTGCCCCGATGATTCGTTCGATTGTTGAAAGGCAGGCTGCAATATCCTGAGAAGTCTTTTTCTCCAAGGTTCGATCACCAAAAAGATGGTTATCAAACTCAGTTTCTACTAACTGCTCTCGGTATCGATCTAATGCTCGCCTTGTCCATTTCAACTGATCACGAAACACATCTGATGATTCTGTTGGTTTCGAAAGCCAGCGGGCTCGTGTAAGTCGAAGTGCACTTACACTTTCATTGAGGTCGCTGGCCCGAGGGAGTTCAGTTGCACGATAACTCAAGGAGCGCACGAGTCGACGATAACTGGATACTGCCAGAAAACTACTTGCCGATAATATCGCTACCATAAAGCCAGCAAGAAGTCCTCCAAGAAGGAGTTTGTCACGAATTGGTCGTCGTTTGGACATCTCCGACCCTCCTTGTCGGTCAATGATGGTCAATCGTAGGCCCCCAAGCACCCTATCTCCATAGCGATTTTCTGCTTATCCGGGTGCTACACGAGACCAAATCGCTTGCGCAAAAACCATTCTCCACACAGGAATGCAGCGAGGACCAAGAACAACGGCCACTTATCCCACGGCGTGTACGACCACTGCTCAAGCGTTTCAAATGTTGATGGGCGATTGCGTATTTCGTCAAGAATTTCCTTGATCTCTTCTGGCGTCCGAACTCCACCTGGAGTCACCTCAGCAAGTTGTCGCATAAGCAACGGATTAGCTCGAGGGTTTGCCAGCTCCACATCTTGACGAAAAACGGTGAACCTTGACGCTCTGGTTGACTTCGTACCATCAGATGTGGTTGCAACAACCTCAAGCTTCCAATCTCCAATCTCGGAAATGTCGGTCACGTTTCCTGAATAGGATTCTCCCTGAAGTCCAACACGAATTGGTCGCACGACTCCACTGGGAGATATCAACTGACAATCGAAGGTAACTTCTTTAACCGGCTTGTCATCAGCTTGAGTCAAGCCTGTATCAAACTCAAGTACACTACCTGGAGGCAGCCGTCTCCGTGCTAAACGAAGCCACAACTTGTCTTCTTCATTACCATCTCGACGAGCTAACCAAAGTACCATTTGCCGCCAAAATTTTCGGTGCTCTTCTTGGGCACCTTGCATCACCCACTGCCATGTGGAGTCTGCAGCAAAAGCCAGCACACGGCCTACACCATACTCACGGCCAACAAGAATAGATCTTCCATCTTCTGTCCTCGCAAGTGTTTTGGTAGTAGGCACGAGTTTTCCCAAATCATTCGCCCCTGCTAACGGTGGCAGACGATTCCATACTGCAGACGACTCGATCTGGCCATCTGCCAATCTGAGAATCGATATTCCTCCAAATCGTTCATCCGGCACCATCTGTATTGGTCCGTTTATATGGAGACTCTCACGAATTGGCTCATCAAAACGCTGTCGCGCAAGTCGATCAGTTTCAAATGGAAGTGCATCTCTCAGTGCTGTACTTCCCCAACCACCAGCCTCAAATGCATGAAATCCCCCAAGCATCCCTAGCCCCATACCCTGGCGTACCAGAAGACGAATGCGTTCAACATCTTGTTGGCGGAGCGCAGAGGAATCGAGGTCACCGATAAGGATAACGTCGAATTTACTTTGAAGATCACGAGAAAGATCAACCGGCCATTCGTTCCTTCCCTGTGCGGTTGAATCAAGCCACCGAAAGTCAACCTGGATTCCAGGAGTGGCTGCAAGTACACGCCGAAGGAATCGCTGCTCTACCCGAAGCGCCCCCTCAAGATACAAAACTCTTAATCCTCCATCCACAACGTCTACAAATGTGGATAGCTCATTATTACTCGTGACAACCTCACCTTCTTGTGAATCAACCACAAGTGAGAGTTTTCGCTCCCCAAGAGTGGACGGCGTCCACGATAATCGCACTGGGACTTCAAATGATTCGGATGTGCCACGGACCGTTGTTTGTGACACTTCCGTCATCTCACCGGCGTCGTTTTCAGCAAGCAGCCGTACTTGAGCATCTCGATCAGCAAGACCGTCCAAACGCACGCGACCGGCAATCTCGAGTGAGTTTTTTATATACACAGTGTCAGAAACAGACAGATTAATAATTGATGCATCGCGCCCCTGAGAACCACCTCGCTGCTCTCCAAACGTAATACTCCACAAAGGAACGCCAAGCCTGCCAATTTTTCTTGCAGCAGTCTGCGGTGGCATATCTCGGGGAGGATATGCATGCTGAGCACCATCACTGAGAACTATTAATCCTGCAAGCGTTTGCCCAGCCATTGCACGAGTAAGATCGTCCAAGGCTGCCCCGAGCGCTGTTTCATCACTTTCTGGCCCCTGAGAAAACTCTTTCGGAAATGTTTTTTTATTTGTGTAAGCACCCATTTCTTGAACTTGTCGATTAAATTGCCATGCTGATACAGCCACTCCGTGATCATCCTCAAGTTTCTCAAAATCTGAAGCCACAGTATCCAATGATGTTACGAGTTGCTCCCAACGCGTCTGCCCATTTGGTCCATCAGCAACTGACATGCTCTGCGATGCATCTGCTAAGAGAACGAGTGTTGTTTCCTGTTCTGTCTTTGTTGCAGCAGTAAACGTTGGTCGCAACAAACAAATTAGAAGTGAGAGAAAGGCCCCCAAACGCATTACAACAAGAGCTAACAATCTTCTTTGAGAAACCCGTGTTCTATCAGGTCCAAGAAAAAACAATGCTCCCGCCATTAAGACCACAATACCGAAAAATACTAACCATGAACCGACAGGATGAAACTGGACACTAAGCTCTTCAACACTCGCGATAGCAAAGCAACAGGAGGGCAGCGAACTGATGACAACATTCATACAGTCACCTCAGCTTGCATCCCATCATCAGTAACATGTTCCGAAGAAGGCCCTGGTGTTTTTTGACTTCTTGCGTCACTCAAACGATTGTCATGCTCTGTACTCTGCAAGCCGAGTGGGGCATAAAAACGATTGGCAAGAACCCAATCAGTCAAAATGGCACAGAATGCAAGTAAAATAAACCAACCAAAAAACTCAGCACCAATTCGCCCAAGCTCCACATCTCGAACCAAATCTTCCTTACTTTTAGCCAAGGCGTTTTCCTTACCAAGCACCATCTTCAATTGATCCGGATTCAGTCGCCTAAAATCTGTGGCTGATGGAGACAAATTTGCACTAAAACCACGCCGAAAACCCCCCACATCACCACCTGATCGCACTGCATAGTTTCCGGCTACTCGAGTTTCTGAAACCGTAATAGCTCCTTTCCTGGGATCAACTGCAATCGGTATCTCATCACCCACAGGCGTTCGCACAAACACGCTACGGACATCTCTCCGAGCAACGTGAATAATCGCTGGCTCTCCTGTCGTGATGTTTCGGTTATCTGAATTACCCATCGAGTACAGCACCATCTCATTTGCAAGAATGACAAATGGCCACGGTTCAAATCCGGTTGCAAGTAGATTCCATGAGTCTCGATCATCTGCTGACTGCGATATGGGCGTGGTAACAATCAACACTGTCCCTTCTTCAAATCGATTCTCAAGTACAGCGGGCAAACCATTTCGATAGGAAACAATGCTTGATGCCGCATGACCTTCTTCGTTCGGAACAAACTCCCAATGCCGCTCCACTGGAAAATCCTGCCAAGGCACAGTGTCACCTACGCGCCGAAAGGTCTCCAACACGGGATGATTAAGAGAAGATGGAGAAATATAGTTTCTATCATCCGGCGAACGCCATACACGGACGAGACTTCCACCAAGCAAATTTTGACTTTCCTTAGTATTGAAACGCTTTGGTTCAGTCGCCTGAGGGCCAAGCCAGACAACCAAACCTTTACCGCCAGCCACCCATTCACCAATTTGTTGCCACGTCCGGCTAGGAAGAGGTGGTGGATCAACTAAAACAATGACTTCTGCATCATCCCAGGACACTGTATTAAGGTTCCCAACATCAACTAATTCTGCTTCAAAACGGGATCGACCAGCTCTTTCGAGTGCTGCCGGTGCGATTGCCTGAGCCATTAAGATGCCTGTCCGATGTACCGGACTGGGGGCAGCAATAATGACTTTCGAAGGTGCACCCACATCCAGCGTAAACGATCGAACATCGTCAGCAGACAAGTCATCATTGCCGAGAATCACCACCCTTCCCTGACGAGTGCCTGGTGAAAGCCCCGCAATCTCAAAACTAACCTGGCTGCTACTATCTGCCTTCCATTCAACTGGTTTTTCTGCTCGCCGCACATATGCACCACTTTCGTCACGTATTTCAACTGCTATTCCCCTTGTAACAGAAGGCCCAGTTCTCGTCGTGGCTACGGCAATTACCAATGGAGTACCAACCGCAAGTCGATCTGATGACAGCGTTACAGAATCAATTGCGCAATTTGCAACACTTGTGGCTCCAACATCAATCCAGAGTAACGTTGTATCTTCAGGTACATTCGCATCCCCAAAGGGATTCATCGAACCTAGCGCTCCGCGAGAGCAGTCTGTGAAAATATAGAGCTCTTTTCGTACAAGCTCAGACGTTTTCAGCAACTGCAAACCTTCAGATATTGCGGTTGGAAGACTGTTGACAGGTGAAGCTACCGGCAACTGCTTCACCTTCTTCTTTGCAGCTGATACAGTGGCTGAAAAGGCATTAGGATTACCCGCCGTATCGATAATTCCAATTTCACTCGATGGGGGAAGCTTTTCAAAAAGATCATCCGAGAGTGAAATTGCATGCTCCAGCCGTGTTCTATTCGCTTCAAGAAGATCCATCCTTGGGGATGTATCAAAGACAAGGACTGCTGCTACTGGTTCTTCAGCGTCTGCTAACCAACCAACATTGCGGATAACGGGCCTCGCCATTGCAACAGCCAAAAGCACTATCGCCGCTATCCTTGCCAAAAGCAAAAGAAGATGATTGATTCTTAAGCTTCGCCGATTCGATACTATCCTTCGTTTCAAAAACTGTATCGAAGGGAGCTCTTGCTTCACCGGCTTTTGTCGCATGAGCAAGTGCAGCAGAACCGGCACACTCACAAGTGCTGTTCCGGCTAAAAGTATCGGTGCTAGAAAAGACAAGGCCATACAAACAATTCTACACCAACATCCAATAGACTGATTGATTGCAGGATTGAACGGGTTTTATTACGCGCAACGTACAAAGACACAGACCTGCAAAAACTAGAACCTATTTTTGCGGCTTTGCAAATAACTTACGAGTGCCGCATCAAACTGCATACTGGTATCCAACGGCACGTAATCTATTCGGGATTGAAAACACATTCGTTTGAATTCTTCACGAAACAAATGTACTTCTTCCTCATAACCTTTTCTAGCTGCATCTGCATCAATAGTAATTTTTTCTTGCGACTCTGGTTCTATGAATTCCACGACTCCTCGAAATGGGAATTTCTCCTCAGCCTCATCGAGTATGTGAAAAAGAATAACATCATGTCCACGATGGCGAAGTCGCAGTAAGGCATCCCGAATCAATAGCGGATCGCCTAGTAAGTCACTAAAGACCATGACAAGTGATCGATGCCGAAGCATCGCAGCTATCTGAGTGAGGCTGCCAGCAATGTCAGTTTTGCCCGATGGCTGCACCTTTGCTAGCACTGACAGCACTTGCGCAATCTGAGAACGCCGAGACTTTGCAGGAAGACTTTGACGAATTTTATCATCAAAAAGAATTAATCCACACGGATCCTGTTGATGAATCATCATCCAGCAAAGGGCTGCCGCGAGCGAAATACCATAATCGAGTTTTGATAATTCCTGCTGGTATGTGTAACTCATTGAGCTACTCGTATCTATCACAAGATAACCAGTGATATTTGTCTCAGCATGGAATTGTTTGACATAGTGCTTATCGGTTTTGGCATAAATACGCCAATCAATGTCTTTTGGATCATCGCCAAGTGCATACTTTCGATGCTCACTAAACTCAACCGAAAAACCCTGATACGGACTCGAGTGGAGTCCTTGCAGAAAGCCTCGAATAATGAACTGTGCTCGAAGATCCAGACGAGATATCTGCCGAACAACTTCCGGCTTCAGATATTCCTCAACAGCGCGGGCCATAGCTGGATCACTTTACAAGTTTTGGGATTTCAGGCTCTGGAAATTCCTGAATCAATCGCTCGATGATCGACTCACTCGTAAGCCCCTCAGCCTGAGCCTGAAAATTTGTGGCGATGCGATGCCTCAATACTGGAACTGCAATCCTGCGAACATCCTCAAGCGACACACTGAATCGACCATCCATAGCTGCCATCGCTTTACCACCCTGAATCAGAAATTGACCCGCTCTCGGGCCAGCTCCCCAATCAACCATTTGTTTCACGTAGTCTGGGGCAGAGGTATCTTTGGGACGTGTTGATCTGACAATCCCGGAAACATACTTCACCACATACTCACTCACAGCAACACTACCAACGAGCTTTTGTATATTGACGATCGCACGTCCTGAAAGAACCTTTCGTATATCTGGTTTTTCTGATTTTGTGGTGGCTAACAGAATCTGTTCCTCCTCAGAAGCCGAGGGGTACCCTACTTTTATGTTGAACATAAAACGATCAAGCTGGGCCTCGGGGAGCGGATACGTGCCCTCTTGCTCTATTGGATTCTGCGTTGCAATCGTAAAAAATGGATCTGGAAGCTGATATGTCTCCTGTCCAACAGATACCTCCCTCTCCTGCATAGCTTGCAACAATGCCGCCTGTGTCTTTGGGGGGGTTCGATTAATCTCATCCGCCAACAGGATATTGGTAAAAATCGGACCCTCAACAAATCTGAAGTGACGACGACCAGATTCATCTTCCTCCAGTACGTTTGTACCGGTGATGTCGGACGGCATAAGATCAGGTGTAAACTGCACTCTCTTGAAATCCACATCGAGAATTCGAGATAACGTTGAAACCATCAACGTTTTTGCCAGTCCTGGTACACCCTCTAATAAGCAGTGACCTCGTGTAAAAATTGCAGCGAACAACTGTTCAATGACATCCGTTTGCCCAACAATGATCTTCTGTAATTCATCCTGCATCAATTTTCGATGCTGTGAAAACTCATGCAAAATGTCATCAAGCGTCTTAGATTTAGAAGATGTCGACACACGACTATTCCTAGGGGTAACAGGCTGAACATGATACCGTAGATTTTGGTTCGACCATAACCTCTAAAATAATGATAAAGTACGCTAGTGTATTCTTAATTCTCAAACTATCCACTGAAACCAGGAGTTGGTGACATGCGATTTTTGGCACCATTCCATCTTTTTTTCAGCAACCATTTTTTTTATGCACTAAAAACACTCGTTTTTCTGTTCATTGGGCTTGCCATAACGATTCCTACCAAGGGTCAGTTAGCACCAGAAACCATTGAGCAGTCGATTGAAAAGGCCAAAGACTGGCTCATACGAGAACAAGAAGCTGATGGTTCCTGGAAATGCACAATGCGAAGTACAGAAACTCGTGTTGGAGCAACCGCTCTAGTGGTACTCGCATTGGCGAATGCCGGTCTCGAAAAAGATCATCCCGTGATCTCCAAAAGCCTCACATGGCTACGACAGCATGAGCCTAAAGAAACATACTCTGTCTCACTGCAAACAATGGTATTTGCAATGCTCTCGCCGATCACTGATCGTCCTCTTATTGTGCGAAATGTCGAGTGGCTTGAACAGGCTCAGGTTGCTCAAGGGCCAACAACAGGCTCATGGTCCTATAGCGTTGATCGCGGAGCTGGGGACAACTCAAACTCACAATATGCCATGCTTGCCCTACACGAAGCTGCAAACTTAGGCATCAATGTAAAAGAAGTTATCTGGATACGCGCACAACAGTATTGGCTCTCATGTGCCAATGGTGATGGTTCATGGGGATACACAATAGGAAATCGTGGCGGCTCCGGGAGCATGACATGCGCTGGGATCACGAGTATTTGGATAACAGCTGAACATCTTGGCAGGCCAAGCGCGAAACCGCTTGGTGACTCTGTGTCATGCTGTGCGGGAGGAGGTTCTCCTGAAGTCCTGGAGCGTGGTCTTGAATGGCTTGGAAAGCGATTTTCAGTGAAAGAGAACCCGGCCACTGGAGGACAGACATGGCTTTACTACTACTTGTATGGGCTTGAGCGCGTCGGACGACTGACAGCTCGTCGTTTTATTGGTGATCATGACTGGTATCGTGAAGGTGCTGAAATGCTACTCAGCGTGCAGGATGGCCTGGGCGGAGCATTCAAAGGCGGGAGAATTGAGGACCCCACGGTAGCTACATCATTCGCACTTCTGTTTTTAGCTAAAGGTCGACGACCTGTCATTGTTGCGAAGAGCCGACATGAACCAAGTACCGACTCCAATCGGCATGGTCATGATATTGCACACCTTGTTTCACATGTTGAAAAAAAATGGCGAAGGGAATATCCAGCAGGCCTGTCGTGGCACGTCCTGGACACGCCTCACGCTGAAGTCAATGACCTGCTGCAAGCTCCAGTGCTCTGGTTATCTGGAAAAAATGAATTTGACCTTGGGAATCAGTCCGGAAAGAAACTTAGACAATTTATAGACGAAGGAGGTTTTATTTTTGCTGAAGCATGCTGCCCGTCGAGTGAGGCTTTTGACTCTCAGATACGTAAACTCATTGAAACAATCTTTCCGGAACCTGAATACCGACTTCACCTCCTACCTCCAGAGCATCCCGCATGGCATGCGGAGAAAATCGTTCCCCCTGAGTTACAACGCCCGCTCTTAGGTGTTGACTATGGTTGTCGTACTTGTCTTGTTTATGCTCCACCAACAGATTTAGAACCTGACAGTACTCCGATGCCTAGTCTCTCCTGCCTCTGGGAATTAGCCGGACCTTCATCAAAAAAACTGTCTCCTACCATTCAGCGTGAAGTGGATGCCGCGTTATCTATTGGTGTAAATATTTTAGCCTATGCGACAAACCGTGAATTAAAAAACAAAGATGAGCTTTTTGCGATTGATCACCAAGATAATGTGTCAACGTCGTTATCCGAAAGAGGACAACTCGCCATTGGCAAACTTCGGCATGCCGGACTTTGTGATGCAGCACCATCAGCTCTGACCATTATTCTTCGTACAGCTGCAGAAGAATTAGGCATTCAGGTAAATGAAGCACCTGAGCTTATTGACCCAACAAATCCCAGACTGTTTTCATACCATCTTGTTTTTATGCATGGCCGTCAAAGTTTTTCTTTCACTGCAAAACAGAGAGAGAAACTCACTCAATTCATTGAGCGAGGAGGCACCATTCTTGCAGATAGTG
>CAXFJI010000070.1:0-9445 GCA_964003275.1 uncultured Planctomycetaceae bacterium | reverse complement strand
GCATGAAAAGCTCCGGAATCCACTTTGACAGAGCCTCTGACGTGAGCAGACCACCCAAGCCATCTTTTTCTGGCTGGCAAGGCTGTTGTTCGGCCAAAAAAGAAAGTTCCTTTGTTTTCTCCTCGGAGTATTGCCGGTAGTACGGAGTCATCACGACCACTGGCAATAACACAGTGTCCACCGGACTCATTGACGATTCGTGCGGCAGCAATCTTACTTGTCATACCACCTTTAGAAAGACTACTGGAATGATCATGCGCCAAAGACTCAATTGACTCATCAATTGTCCGCACGGTTTGAATGAGCTCAGCATTTTGTTCATCTGGATGAGTTGAGTAGAGACCATCAACATCTGATAAAAGTACTAACAGCGATGCACCCAGGAGAGTTGTTACAAGGGCAGCTAAATGATCATTGTCACCGAAACTGGTTCGTAGTTCTTCAACGCTAACAGTATCATTCTCATTGATGATGGGAATTGCGTTGTAATGCAGAAGACTTCTTAATGTATTACGAATATTGAGGTATCGAGACCGATTCTTAAAATCATCTGCTACAAGTAACACTTGAGCAGCATGACGTCCTTGTGCTCTGAAAACCCGCTCATATGCCTCAATAAGGCTGCTTTGGCCAACTGCAGCAATAGCCTGGAGGTGCCCTAGTTCTTTCGGGCGTTTGTCTAGGCCTATCCGGCCCATGCCAGCACCAACTGCACCAGAACTGACAAGAACAACTTGTTTTCCTGAAGCTACGAGGGAATCCACCTGCCTTCCCAGCGATTCAATACGTACTGTGTCAAGCAGACCATCAGCACGAGTCAGTACGCGAGTGCCAATTTTGACCACGATCAAATTCGCATTGGAAGTAATGTCTTTCCTGCTTGGATCGGATTTGCTCGTTGTCATAGTTCCACGTAGCGGATTTGCTTCCTCCCAAAAGCCAAAAGAATGGTTTTTACCGCGGATGCTCTCGGCGTCATCCGGTCATTCCTTATCAAAGCGTTGAGAAATTTGTACCAAGTAGCATATATTAAGTAATGGATTTAGTTTTTTCACCATCAATGGTGTAGTCACATTCGGTGATCTGTCCCCATCACGAATGCATTTTGACGGCTATTTGCACCTCACAAATGGTGAGTCGCGTGTTCTTTTTCCGTCGCAGGATTCAGATCAATTTTCTCGCCCCATGCTAAGAATACTGCTGAATCTCAAAAAATAACGTCAATTGTCAGCTGGAATGACCACATGAAATCCTGCACGAAGACAGCTTCCTACGATCCTGACCCTCAAGAGATGTTGGAAGCGTGAGCAAGGTCTTTAGATTTCTACAGTTCGTCTTCTAAGCACTGCTCGCCAGATGGGTTTCCCTGCAAGTCTCGTGCGACGTTCGAAATGAGTGCGGTAATCGAGATCATGCTCTGCTGGCGGTGCCGTTTCTTTTTGAGGCTCACTAAAGAGACCAGTTTGATGTGCAGTCATCATGGCCTCAGAGTAGTACTCCTCAACATCAGTCCAAACATGCAGTCGTCCATCAGCAATAAGTACCCGGCCAGCATGTTCAAGAAATGGCCGGCATAAAACTCTGCGCTTTCGGTGTCGGGCTTTCCACCAGGGATCAGGGAAATAGACGTGGATAGCGTGAAGGCAGTTGTCAGGCAGCATGGTCTGGACGAGTCGTTGTGCATCTCCATGGATAACACGAGCATTGGGCATGCCAGCAATCGCTAATCTGCCAGCAGCCATGCGGGCGTAGCCTGCCGCAATTTCAATTCCTAAAAAATTGGTGTTTTGGTGTACAGAAGAAGATGTGACAAGGAATAGACCTTTTCCGCTTCCGACTTCGAGTTCTACTGGATTGTCATTCAAGAAAAGAGACGCTGGCTCCAGAAGTTCTGGCAACTCACCAAGAATTGAAAAATGTGAAGAAAGATTGACGCCCGGAGCAGGCTTTTTAGGTGCACGGCGAGGCATAACGCTAGAAAAAAGAATGAGATGAAGAGAACATCAAAAATCTATTCAGCCTTCGCTGTTTCACGAAGATAATCAACAGGAAGAGGCACCCCTTTAATTATGCCATCTACGACAATGTTGTTTCGAACAATTCCCTGAAAACGACAGATAATCATGGCTTTTGGACGAACTCGTACTCGTTCTACAGCGATGACGAGACGGTCACCGGGAACAACGGGTTCTCGAAAACGAACATCTTCCATTCCACCAAAGCCCATCACTCTCGCTTCAAGAAGGTTGCGTTTCTGAGTGTAGTAACTCGCTAACTGGGCTGCTGCTTCACAGAGCATCACTCCTGGCATTACAGGCATCACAGGAAAATGCCCTCGTATCCAGAACTCATCTGGTGTGATGTCCTTATATCCAACACAGAGGTCACGAGAGTGGTCTTCGTGCACAATGGCCGTCAGTTGTTCCATCTCAAAGCGTTGCTTGTTCCAGCGACGAATTTCTTCGATATCAGCAATGACATTCGAAAGGTCATATTCATCTGGATGAATAATGTAATCACGTGGTGCCACGGTAAAACACTTTCTAGGGGTAGCTATGTTGAGATGATGAGAAAGCCTACGTTTTGATGTGCTTTCGCTTCGCTTTCCGTGCTTTACTATTAGCAGGACGAGCACCATGGTTGGCCTTTTTTAGACCTCGATGAGGTTTTGACATAACATTCTCCATTCCGTTTCGCAAAAAAAGTTCCTGCAAACTTTACCACGGTTTGAGATTATCTTCCATCGGTGGCTTCTTTTCAAAGATTTCACGAAAAAATCAAGGGTGACCGGAGGAACGCGTTTGCGTTGAGGGATGATCAGCAGCTATAGCATCCCGAAGACTTGTTCGAAGAATTTCGACAAAACTTGCCATTAAGAATCCAAAAAGACCTCCGATAATGGCTGACGAGAGTCCTCCGAGAATCGCTCCTGCTGCTGAACTTCCAGTTGCAAATATCAACATGAGCGAGCCAGTCAGACCACCAATTGTGGCACCGATACTGGCAGAGATCGGTACCAGACTTCCCAAACGTTCATGTCGCTCTAAGCGAGTTGGAGCGGATGGCGGAGGGATGGGTATGGGATGAGGAGCCGATTCATGTAGGGCTCGCTGTTTGTCAGAGGAGTCTCGCAGTCGTGTGCCGATCGCATTACCGGCAACATGCATTGCGATACTGGCAATGACAACAGCCGCGGCCATCCATCCAGCAAGCCCAAACCAGCCAATGGCAGCAAACGAAACTGCTGTGACGACAGTAATCCAAGAATACGTGACGAGTCGCATATAACCTCCGGAAAAATTATACCCAAAGTTTAGAATGCGTCTCGAACAGCGTTTCCAGTATAAATGGGAAGGATGCGATAATAGACTTCAAGCGTGAGTACAGCCAATGCAGTATGAGCTAAACGCCCCCCCGAAGCTGTATCACCATCGTTGAAAAACCAACTTCCAACTTCATGGCCGGCCTTTGACTGAAGAGAGATGAGCTGATCACGGTTTTTCCGATTCCAGCGTGGCCAGACTGGATGATTCGATTGGAGGAGTGCTTGGGAGAGATAGAAGTTCTGATACACAGCATGAGGGTCTGGTCCAGTTTTTGCCAAGGCTGTCACCCCACGAAGAAGTGTTTCATTTTCTGGTCGCCAGCCGGTATACATTCTACAAAGTAAGCCAATGGCTGAAGTACAGGGTGATTGACCGGGTGTCATATATCCGTACGACGCTCCATTATTTGACTGCACCCGATCAAGGAACCGCTTTACTCCTTCAATGGTCGGCGAAGGTGTTTCGATACCGGTCATTGATGCACTTTTTAAGGCAACGAGTTGCCAAGCAGTGGCCGTTATGTCTCCTGCTTGACCTGGAAGATATCTCCAGCCACCGCTATGTTGGTCCTGAGCGGTCTGAATAAAGCGAATTGCTTCTTGAAGATACGGTACCAACATGTCATCTCCGGCAAGACCATAGGCTTCTGCAAGAGCCAAAGTGGTGACGCCATGACCATACATTGTGCCTTCACAAAAATCTCCACCCCGTGGCGTTGGCTGCATTCGACTAATGAGGTAATAAATTGCCCGTGAAACTTTTTCTTGATACGGACCTTGTACATGGGTATTGCCAGAGCCCAAAAATGGCAAGAGTGCAATAGCAGTGCTAGCTGTTGTGCTACGAATTGTTCCAGGGTTCCGACATGCGCCCTCACACCGACAGCCAGAAAGATCAAACTGCCAAGAACCATCCGCCGCTTGATGCTCTGCTAGCCAACGAAGCCCAAGTTCAACAGCCCGCTCACTTTGAGCCGATCCTCCGTTTGCCTTCACCGCTG
The DNA here is from genome assembly GCA_964003275.1 of uncultured Planctomycetaceae bacterium. Classification (GTDB taxonomy): domain Bacteria; phylum Planctomycetota; class Planctomycetia; order Pirellulales; family UBA1268; genus CACORA01. Next base: position 5,119 of record CAXFJI010000070.1, on the reverse strand, counting down.
CAGAACGAGCATCACCACAACGAGAATGAAAACCTTTTGCTTGTCCCTTGCCCTCTGGGTTCAGGCTGTCAGGTGCAGACGTTGAAGTGTTTAGCCGTGTGGATGAGCCTAACGATGCCTCTTGAATAGTTGGAGCACTTGGTCGTGAGCCCTCCAAAACTATCGAGCCTGCCTGAACTGGTAAGTCGACTGTAGTGAGAGGTTGTGTATCGACAAGTGGAGCATTTATTGAAATCTGAGGCTGTGCATCGATCGTTGCATCGGCAGTTTCCATCGTCTCTGAAGGATCAACGGTGGGGGAAATATCCAGAACATGGTTCAGTTGAAGGTCATCGTCATATTGTTCATGAAAACTACTTTCTCCAAATGCAATCAAGAGTGGCGGTGGTCGCTTTGGTGTTTTCCACTCGTTCACGAGCACAACAAGAAGAAGACCGAGAAGCACGTGACAAAGAAGGCTTGTATACCCAGATTGAACTGCTGGGTTGCTGGCAAGCTGATCGAGCAGTGGCTTACGGGAAGAGTTGCTCATAGGGGTACCGATTGGAAAAAATGCACACTTTTTACGAATTTCATCGATTGTGAAGATTCTCGACAGGCTTTGATGAAGCAGTTCCGCCTAAAACGCTGCTGTAGATTAAGTCGGACACTTGATAGATAACAGTTAAACGTGCAGCACGAATGGTCCGGTTTTCACGTTTAATGATCTGGAATTATTCTACAAACGTGTCAACGTCGTTGCCGGAATCCTGATACAACGGCAAACCGTGCTTGAAATAAACTTCGAGTGTCATGGTGGCCATTGAGGTCACATAAATGCGTCCTCCAACTCCAGGAGCATGACCTTTTGAAAATCCTTCAAAGTAGCTTCCCTTTTGATGCCCGTTAGTAACCTGTGCATCGATAAGCATTTTTGACATTTTTCGTTGCCAGTCTTCCCATTCAGCCGGAAGTTGTTGTTTCAGATGGTACAGAACCTGAGTGGTGTAATAGGCTGCATACATATCACGAGATGGTCCACCTTTTGCTAGTCGTTTCGCTCCATTGATGAGCGCATCATTCGTTTTCTTCCATGATGTAAACATACGGCAAAGTAAGCCTGCTCCGGTTGTTGACGCACGAAAGTTTTTCGATGGATCAAGATAACCATAAGCAGAGCCGTCTTCGGACTGAACATGATCTAAGAATGTTGAAACTTTTCTCACAACATATGGGTCGACTTGGAGCCCTGACATTAATCCACTTTTGAGTGCCATCACCTGCCAGCAGACAGCAGATGTATCACCGGGCTGTCGTGGGTTGTATCTCCAGCCACCTCCGACGGGATCCTGGGAGGCCATGATAAATGTGATAGCGGCCTGAGCTGGAGCCAGAAGGCGATTGTCCTTGGTCATCCCGTAGGCTTCTGAAAGGACAATGCCAGCAAGACCTTGGGAATACATATTCCCACCTTTGTTCCCACTGACATAAGCTTTTCCATTTCCATTCAGTGTTGCTTGGCTGAGAAAAGCCAGGCCTTTATCCATGACCTGCCGATACTTTCCTTTGCTCCCTGGGGCCATGTGTGTGTAACCCTGTCCGAGCATAGGAAGAAGTGCGAGGGCAGTTGCAGCAGCACGATCATTGAGGTGAGAGTCACGTTCAGGATTTTTACATTGACCCATGCATCCTGGACATTGACGGAAATCAAAAGACCAGCCTCCGTCAGGCATCTGATGTTTCTTGAAGTATTCGCATGAGGACTCTACAGCTCGAATAATTTCGTCTGGGTTACCTCCGCCAGCTTTAATCATTGCCTTTTGGGCACCAGCATCAGAACGAGCAGCAAATCCAGTTTTTGATCCACCAGATTGTCCTCCGATTGTCTTGAGGAGATCTGTTGACATGCTGATATCGGCTGCGATGTCATTGACATCGACTGTTATGTCAGATGCAGCAAGATCATTTGCCTCTGATACCACTTCAACAGATTCAAGAGCAACAGCCTCCGGTGCTTCTGTAATTTCTGTCTGGTCTTCAACGGATTCCACATCATCTGGTATTTCAACTGGCTTGATTTCCTCAATATCTTCAACAGACTCGGTTGGAGGCGATTCAATCGTTTTGATGCCAGCCCTCTCAGGTGTGGGCGTGACAATGAGAGCCATAGTGAGCAGCACAATCACATGCAAAACCATACTCACTAGCCAGGCCGGTGCTTGGCTCATGGTTGTCTCCAATTCAAATTAATTCTGTTGTAAAGGGAAATACTGTTTGGATCTTATCTCATTAAGAAGTTGTCATGACTAAAGATAATCGAACTTCTATCCACTGCCATAATCAAGGCCTCTCAATTTTATCGCGTAAAAACATCTTGAGCAAAATAGTGAAACGGGTTTTTTGTGAAAAACCACGATGTTTAATTGCTCTTCTGGCAGGTAATTGATTAAATCGGTATCTTTGAGCATTGTTTAGTTTCAGGTCAATATTTCCCGGTGTACTTTTGGTGTGAGAAACGTTAATGGCAAAAGGCAAGAAAAAACTCGAAGTTGTCCACCTAGCGTGTGAGGAAACCGGTGACTTGAATTACACCCTTCGACGAAAGACGGGTGGTGAGAAGTTGAAAGTCAGGAAGTATTCACCCCGTTTGCGGAAGCACACGCTTCACACCGAGAAGAAGAAGAAGTAGTTTCAAGGCAGACTACATCATCAATCAACTTCTCGATTCGTTCCTGACCAACCAAGAAATCAATTTCGATTTCAACGGCAACTAAAGGTATTCCGTCAAGTTCATCCTGTTGGATTTTTACTAGATCCTTAAGTGTCGTAATGACCAACTCTGCATTTTGTTGGGACGCCCAGCCACCGAGCGACGTCACGTCGTCATTAGAATAAGCATGATGGTCAGGGAAAGGCCGGAACGCAACCACATTAGCATCTAGGGGTGTTAGTGAGCAGTGAAAGGCATCAGGATTTCCAATGCCAGCAAAGGCGACAACTTTTTTTCCATTCAAAAGATGGATTGGTAGGTCAACCCCACTGAACTGCCTTAGGCGCATTGGTTTGTGATCAGCCTCAGCCCAAATCAATGGTTTCGTGCTGCAAAGCGTTTGAAATGTATTACGGATATCCTTTCGCTTTGATTCATCAACAAGCGTTGAGCGAGTCAGCACGATTGCGTCAGCGCGACGGATTTCGCGGAGTGATTCACGAAGAAGACCTCGTGGGAAAAGAAAGCCACAACCATAAGGATCCGTTGCGTCGACAGTAATGATGTTAATGTCACGAGCGAGACGACGGTGTTGAAATCCGTCATCAAGAATCACTACATCAGAACCATTTTTAACTGCTTTGCGAGCAGCGACTATTCGATCACGGTGAGCGAAATGTTGAACACTTGACAGAATGAGAGAAAGTTCTGCCGCCTCATCACTTTGTTGGCCCTGTTGCGCGCCATATCCTCTGCTCACTATTGCTGGGTGCCTTTTCAAAGCCATGAGGTGGCGAGCAATCCACGAGACAAGGGGTGTTTTTCCAGTGCCGCCAAGAGAAAAATTTCCAACGCAAATGACAGGTGCCCCACATGAAAAGCTTTGACGAACTCCAAGGTCATAGGCACGGTTTCTGAAGTAGATTGCTATCCCATACGGAATGGAGAGAACACGAAGCAAAACTCTCGCAGCGCTAGCCAAAAGGCGAGTGTCCGTTCCATCCACCAAACGCTTGAATGAGGTGGCATTTGGTAGTATCGACATCCAAATCAGCCTCTACGAGCAGAAAAAACCAAGAATCATTTGCGGGTAGTCATGATCATGCACCGTGGCTTTACGTCCTGTCAACGTGGTTAGTTCGAAAACAGAGGTCTTTGCATATACTCTTAAGAAGCATATGTGAATGCGTCGATGCGACATCGACGGGTTTGTTGGTCTTGGAGTGTTGGTCATGGCGTCGGTTTCTGGTGATTCGTCACACCCACTAGCTGTTGGTTCTTGGGCTGTCGATGCTGACTCAGCATCGAAATCTGAGCGGTATGTTGCATCGCGTCTTGCGACCGCTGGAGCTGACTACAAGGGTGTTGCCATCACCATATTCGCACTCGCCGTTCTGCTCTTCACATTGGTTTGGTTAGTGGTAGGCGTTTTCGCTGAGCATTGGCTTGTGCCTGGAGGTCTTCCTCGGTGGGCTCGTTGGATCTGGTTTGCCACAACCTTTGTTGTTTTCACTGGTGCGATTATCCGATGGATCATTCCCCTTATTCGCTATCGGGTAAATCTTGTTTATGCGGCCCGTGTCATTGAGCAAGAGCATCCCGATCTTCACAACGACCTTGTGAACGCAGTTCTTGTTAAAAATAATGAAGAGGGATCAAGCCAGCGTATGGTTCGTTCGCTCAAGAGGCGTGCAGCAAAACAGCTTTCGAGTGTACCGTCTGGTGATGTTGTCGTAGATCGACAATCAGTTTTGAGATTAGTATATGTGATCGCTGCTTTCATTATGGTGCTATCTCTCTACGAAGTATTTGGTCCGAAAAGTCTTCTCAGAAGTTCCCTTCGACTCTTTGCTCCCTGGACATCAATTTCAGCACCGTCACGTGTTCAGATTGAACCGCTGCGGCTCTCCTGGAGAGCGTTGGGAGACGATGGCATTCAAGAACACTCAAATCAAGGTGGCCATAGCATACGGATTCGATCATCTCATGCCTCGATTGTGAGAGGGCGACAACTTCTTGTTCAAACAGGAATTGAGGGTCTGCACGACGGTGAAAAGCCAATGCTCTCGGTGCGTGCACTAAAAGATGATGGCTCTATTGATCGTTTATCCAAATCCTGGAAGACAACAATGAACCAAGAAGGGTTCACGGATGGTAATGATTTGTACCTTGCGATACTCCCCGATATTGATCGGGGTGTGGATCGTTCTATACAAATAGAAGTGAGTGCAGGTGATGCTCGTCTTAGTCCAATCAAGGTTGCAGTGGTTGATGAGCCATCGTTATTGGTTCAGGAATTGCGGTATGACTTTCCTGCCTACACACAGCGGGAAAACGAAGTTGTTCTTTGGCAAGGAGATATTCGTGCTATTGAAGGAACCAATGTAACAATTGTCGCTTCAAGCAATCAGGCGATAAAAGAGGCATGGA
>CAXFJI010000069.1:0-9453 GCA_964003275.1 uncultured Planctomycetaceae bacterium | reverse complement strand
GAACCGGATCACTTGCATGCTGCAGAGGCATGTCAAGATACGGAATGACCTTGGCACTTGCGGCAATGGTGCGAATAAGTTCATCTGTGAAATACATTGGATACAGATACATCAGGCGAATCCACTGAATACCTGAAATACCCTCAAGGGCGGTAAGGAGTTCTACGAGCCTTGGTTCCCCGTAGAGATCCCGCCCATAGTACGTTGTATCCTGAGCAACAATGATAAGTTCCTTGACGCCATCGTCTGCCAGTTCCTGAGCCTCACGAACCACCTCTTCTAACGGCTTGCTTGCATGCTTGCCACGCATTTTTGGAATGGCACAAAAGGTACAGGTGCGATCGCAACCTTCAGATATCTTGAGATACGCCATATGCCGTGGCGTCACCCGCATACGCCCTGAGTCGTCCAGAGCTTTCGCAGGCGCTGGTCGGAAAACACTTCGTTGTTCTCCAAGCCGACCGATAAGCCGTTCTGCTGAACGAGCAACCTCATCTCGAGAAAAAACACCGATGACCGAGTCCACGCCAGGGAGTTCATCAAGAAGTTTCTCCTTCTGACGTTCCGCCAGACATCCAGCAACAATCACGCCTCGAGTGTCACCAGACTTCTTCAGGTCCAGCATTTCATTGATCGCCGCATAGGATTCGTCTCTCGACGCATCGATAAATGCGCAGGTATTCACAATCACCAAGTCAGACCCTTTGGGCTCGCTCACCAGTTGCCAGCCATCTTTGCGGAGTAGCCCGAGCATGCGCTCTGTATCCACAAGGTTTTTGGGGCAGCCGAGACTCACCATCGAGAACGTGCCACGACACGTTTCTGGATCAATGGGTTCCGGAGAGGACAACACGGACGCACCAGCCTGGCATTCATTCTCTGCGCCCGACGTGATAATCTGCAATGGTTGCATACAAACCCCTCATCGTCCTACGTTCGGGCCGCAATAAGACGGTCAAGTTCTTCTCGAAGCTTCGGAAGGATTGCATCGTAGGAATAGCGTCCGAGCTCTTCACTTTTCTTCTTCAGATTCACATGCGATGGGCCGCACCAAAGGCCTAAATCTGCATCATCCGTTTCTCCTGGCCCGTTCACGCGACACCCCATGACAGCAATGGTGATGGCATGCTCTCTGGCATAGTCGGTCATCTCTTTGACCTGTTTTGCCAATTCGATGAATGCCTCATTTTCAACACGTGAACAACTCGGGCATGAAATGATGTTAAGAGACGCAAGTCCATAATCGACAACACTCCGCACTCGACCAACTGCGATATCTGCCAAAATATCATGTGCGGCGGCAATCTCTTGTGGCTTATCAGCATTTGGCACAGTCAGAGACACTCGAACCGTATCCCCAATGCCTCGGGAAACAAGTTGTTCAAAAGCAATGCGAGTTTTGATGATCCCATCGGGTGGCATACCAGCTTCCGTGACACCAAGATGAATTGGTATATCAGGCCGCTGTTCCGCAAAGCGACAATTAACATCGATGACTTTCTGCGGATCTGAATCCTTTAAAGAAACACAGTAGCGAGTGAATCCTATCGAATCGAGGAGTTCACAATGCTCCAAAGCACTAGCGAGCATTGGACCAATCGAGTCATCCTCTGAAAACTGTTCTTTCTTGGCGGGATCGACACTCCCACAATTGACTCCTACTCGGATGGCGCAGTCCTGTGATGATGCCACATCAACAATGTACTTCACCTTATCCTGCCACGGCTTTGTTGGTTCGTGATGATACAGATGCCCCGGGTTGTACCTGAGTTTGTTGACATATGGTGCCACTGCAGAAGCCAATCGATAATTTTCCTGAAGGTCAACTGCAAGATTCGCGGATGTCCCAGCACGAATCGCTTCGAGCGCCGCAGCATCTTTTTTACTGTCAACAGCGATACGCACGACGGCAGCCCCAGCCTGATGTAAATCCTCAACCTGCTCAAGCGTGGCTTCAATATCACGCGTATGCGTCGCTGTCATACTCTGCGCTGCAATCGGATGACCGTCACCAATGATGACAGTTCCAATAGCTACCGGCCGCGTTGGATTCCGCTTAATATCAACCACGCAACTATCTCCTCCAACAAATATTATGGCTCATGAGTATGATTAGGGATCTTCAAAAGATAGCAGACTCGCCACTATTCGGGGATAGTCCCATGCGTTACGACCCAATCCTTCATATTGTCCTGCATGAACCAGAGATTCCACCCAATGCTGGAAATGTTGGACGGACGTGTGTGGCCATTGGAGCGAAAATGTGGCTGGTCCGTCCCATAGGCTTTAAACTTGACGATTACTACCTTCGTCGGGCCGGCCTTGACTACTGGGAGCACCTCGAATGGGAAGTTGCCGATTCATGGGATGATCTCATCGAGAAACTCGGCCGCATTGGCAGGCACCCCAACTGGTTTTTTGAGGTGGGCAGCCAGCGGAGCCACACAGACGTCTCTTACCAAAAAGGGGATGTGCTCGTGTTTGGCAGCGAGTCTTCTGGACTTCCCGACAGTCTTTTGAAAGCACATGCGGACCACGTCCTGTCGCTCCCAAGTCGACCGCAGGTTCGAAGCCTCAACCTCGCAAACACTGCCGCAATCGTTGCCTATGAAGCCATGCGGCAATGGGGTCATCCCATATCAATTTCATAGCCCGCACGATACGGCCGTGCAAGCATGCTGTTGGCTTGGTCATCCCCAACAATCTGCTCTTGCTGAGCATCCCAACGAAGACGCCTTCCAAGCCTCGCGCTAATGCCAGCAAGATGACAGATATTCAATGCCTTCATATGTGTATGCACATCAGAAATTGGATCTTTCCGCTCCTTTGCACAATACAGGAAGTTCGCCCAGTGCGCCGCTCGCCCATTTGATTCCATCGGCATGTTGTTATATGCCTTGGCAATCGCGTCTTCAGGAAGTGGATCATCCTTGAGTGCTTCCACTGGTGCACCCGTGAGTTTCCCACGATTTACGAAAATCGTTCCCTTCTCACCTTCAATCAACACACCGTTATCAGTGTCATTTCTGATGACCATCTCCGTTCCACCAGGAAACGCAACATTAAACAGGAACTCTGTTGCCGTGTTGTAACAGTCCCGTTGCACTGGCATCCCGTTTTTGAATGACACGGGATGCTTTGCCGTGCCAGCAATTGACGTTGGAGCGACAGCCTGCCCGTTCATCTGAAGCGCCCAGGAGGCAATGTCGACATGATGTGCCCCCCAGTCGGTAAGCTTGCCACCCGAATACTCATACCACCATCGGAATTCATAATGGCAGTTTGTATTTGCCTTCGGGCGTCTCTCCTTGCCCTTGTTATCCCGTGTTGCTGGCCCCTGAAAGAATCGATAATCGACAACAGGTGCTGGACCAAGCCATCGATCCCAATCAAGTGCGTCTGGAACATCGGCAACCGGGATCGATGGGCTCGTTGGTGCACCACCAATCGCTGCCTGAACCTTTTTGAGCCGTCCAAGTCGCCCATCAGCGACAATGGCCATCGCCTTGACGAAGAGTCCAAATGTACTTCGCTGCTGGGTACCGACCTGAACGATTCGGCCGGTTTCCTTTTGAACCTTACGAATAAGCTTCCCTTCATCAATGGTCAAGGTCAGTGGCTTCTCGCAGTACACATCCTTGCCAGCGAGCATCGCTTCAATGAGTGGCTTGGTATGCCAGTGGTCAGGTGTCGCAATATGCAACACATCAATGTCTTGTCGATCCAGAATGCGACGATAATCGTCATACGTATCGGCTTTTCCACCTCCAAGTGACTGACTTGCACTGGCTGCTCGACCAGCATCTACATCCGCCACCGCAACAAGGTCCACCCATTGCTTTGCTGCATTGATATTCCCTCGTCCCATGCCTCCGGCGCCAATCAAACCAATGGCAATACGGTCATTCTTTGATTGCGTTTCATCCGCCAGTGTCTTTGGTTGAGACGAAACGTAAGGAATAAACCCAGAGGCAACTGCTGCCGAACCACATGTTGTCAAGAAACCGCGACGTGAATTCTTCATGACTTTCTCCAGAGGGCGATATGCACGAAGGGTGAGAATACCGTCATGACGTCAGGTGAACAAACCAGCCCTGATCACTCAGGAGGGTACGACATCCCGTGATCCCACCATCACCTATCGCTTTATCCCTTTTTCAGCCGAAAAGAGGGGGATATGGCGGTAATAGGACTCAAGCATACATGTGCACAGAGACGTCATGAAAAGGCGGCCCGCCATATAACCCCATTTGTCGTGCGAGGGATTCCAACTGCCTGTCTCACGGCCCTTGCGCACCTGAGCTGCCGGCAGCGTCGTCTTCATCCATGTATTCCATTCGTTCCAATGAGGTCCCTCCATATGGCGGCAGACTTGCGTCATGTAATACCAGGAATAGACGTCGGGGTACTGAAAATCCCGCGGCACCTCACGAAACAGAAGATCGACACCGGCCCCTAACTGCCTGTTGTCTGGCTGCCATCCAAGGTAGAGTCGACACAGCAGGGCTTCGGCAGTGAGCGCTAAACGCACCTGAAAATTATTTGGGTTTTGATTTTCGATAATTTCATATCCATATCCTTTCTGATCAGATACAAACACTCGATCAAGGAAGCTCTCCAACTGCTCATACGTTTCCTGCGGCACGTTCAGACTGGCCATTTCTGCACTTTTCAGAGCCATCATGTACCACCCTGTGACTGACATATCTCCACGATTGGGATGATTGGGCTGTGGTGGGTGATATTTCCATCCGCCATCTGGCATCTGCGATGCAATGCAGTAGGCCACCGCTTTCTGTGCTGCAGCCTGCACACGTGCATCCTGTGTCATGCCGGAGAGTTCGCAAAGGGCAATCGTAATCTGCGCATGGGAATACATGCTTTGTTGTTCATTGATGGGACCAAGGTCAAAGGTACCATCATTCAACTGCCGCATGAGGACTGCTTTCCAGGCCTGCTTCACCTCGCTCTGATAGATCCCTTGCGTGGGTATATTCCCAGCGCCTTGTAATGCCAACAGCGCCATCGCTGTTGCTGCGAGACGATTTTCCTGCCGGCTCCCATCGAGGTAGGGTCCTCGAAGACTCCAGAGACCGGTCTTCTCCTGTTGTTTGATCAACCACTGGAGCGCCAAGGCGACAGCCATCTCAGTTTCATCACCGCCTCCGCCGGACTCCAGCAGGTTTTGTCTTCTGCCATCAGCACGACCTGAAAGTGACATCCGCACAGACGGAACCACTGTGATGTCTGCAATCGCCTCAGGCGCGGCAGGTGTGACTGGCTCGAAAGGAATCACACTCACTTCGTTCACAACCGGTGGCACCATTGTTTCCTCTGGTGGATCTGGCTTTGTTTCGACCACCATCTCTGTTTCCGGCTGTGTTTCTTCAGCAGGTTCCGAGTCATCCGGCGTATCATCCTGCGGCTGGATCGAGAGTGCCTCTGCCGACTCTCCAACACCGGGAGTCTCACCAAACGTAAGATCCAGACGCAACCGCTCGGCATGCGGTTGCTGAATGATGCACAGCGCTAGCACAAGCAACACCAGAACATGCACCGAGAGGCTGCAGACAAATGATTGGGCCTGATGAAACCACCGTTCTGCTGATTCAGGTGGATCACTCACAACGGGACCGGCTGGTAATCGGCCCAACGTCCCACTGTGTGTCCTCTTACCCACTCCCCTGTTATTGTTTTCATCCTGCCGTCGATCCATTGACACTGACGGAAACTCGGGAGATATCGGCGGGGGCTTCTTTTTCTGAAACATTACTTCTATTATCGGCTCTAACGGGATCGATCGATACCTCGATTCTCACGGCCACTATGGCATATTTTACTTTCATTCCTTCCAACGAAGGCTTGAGAGCTATTGTCGCGGGGTGGAGCAGCCCGGTAGCTCGCGAGGCTCATAACCTCGAGGTCGCAGGTTCGAATCCTGCCCCCGCCACTTGTTCCCCACGGTCACACAACAATGCGACCGTGGGGTTTTTCATGCACTGGTGATACGACTGAGAAGAGTGATCCGCACAGGTTGTTCAGAGGACTGACAGACCTCAGCCTCACAGGGGCATACTATTTACTTCTGATAAATTGGCAGGTAGTGGTACTTCACAGAGAGGCTCAACACAGCCATCGTAGTGGCATACACCGCGCCATGGTCTTTCTCAGAAGCGTTTTCTGCCCGCCACGCGCCATCGTTCGATTGTTTTTCAAGTAACATTTTTTGAACGATCCGCTGGGCTGTCTGGTGATGTTCGCCACCTCGTTGATACATCCCTTGGGCATAGTAATAGGTCCCATAGGAACAGAACCGTTCCTTCCACTCTGGCGGATGCTCAAGCAACCAGTCTGCTGCCCCATGGACCAATGGCGATTCATACTCACCGCAGACCTGCATGGCAAGAAGACCGGCAGCTGTCATCGGAAAGGTTGCATGCTTGCCATGTGGTTCATAGGAAAACCCACCCGCCTTCTCCTTCGGAAGTCCATTGCGATCAAGTGGCACCGAATACGACCGTTTGAGGTATGCGATCGCATCGACAATCGCACTTGCCGGTACGTCCAAACCATCATTCTTGGCAGAACGAAGTGCTAGGAGTTGCCAAATCGTGACGGAGAGATCGGAATCCGTTGCATTGGGCAGGTAACGCCAGCCACCCCGATCCTCGACTGCCTTTTTCATCTTCTGCGCGCTTAATATGACATCGATTGCCTTCTGTGCACGTGCGTGTATCTGGGCGTCTTGTTCGTCATCGCTCCCCATCCCCAACATCTCTGTCAGCATCAGTGTGATAATCCCATGCCCATACATTCGCGATCCATCTCGACTCCCAAAATACCCCTGCTCGTCAACTCGATCATCCCGCAAGATAAATGCAATCGCCTTCCGCATGCATTGCCCTTCAGGGCTTTCTTCAACGGGCTGAACACCAACACTTGCCATGGCCATCAGTGCAAGAGCCGTCATCGTTGTATCGTGACCTTTGTCGAGCACCGCACCATCATCGCGTTGCTTGCTCAACAGATACGTAACGGCTCGATCGACAGCCTCATCGACTTCATCTTTCTGCAAAAAGACTGATGGTTCTGGTGATTCCACACGTTCTTGTGCGAAGAGCATGTTGGCATGCAACATGGCAACACCCACCACGAGCCGGACACCGAACACATACCACTCCATCATGATTATTTCCGCGCCCGTTCTGCTAAAACCTTAAAATAGGCTTCAACGTTTTTTCGATACTCTTCTGCAATCGCCTGCGAACTTCCAACCGTCGCGTCTTTGGCCGAACTCTCACGAAGCTTTCCCCAATCCTTGTCTTCCTGACGAGGAACGAACATGACGTTGAAGTCTTGTGCAGCACCTGTCCCAGCAGGAACGCCATTGCTATTGACTCCTGTGTCACTCAATGATTCGACTGCTGCTTGCTGACTTTCCGCTCGCATGGCTGCCATTGTTGCCTGCTGGGCCTGGGCTGCCTGGGCAAGTGAATCAAGAGAACGAGGTGGATCGTGCGTAGGTTTCACCATCTGACGGTCGAGTTCATCGAGTGCCTGAGCAAGTTGACGACCACGATCAACTTCCGCTGACGTCAATGGCTGATCACCTTGCTGACCATTTGTCGCCGGTTGTTCTGACATCCCCTGCGACTCACCCGATGCCGTTGACGCATCAGCCATACCATTCTCGCTAGACAGTTGTCCATCTTCTGCTGCTGCCATCAGTGCTGCTACCTGTTCTCCAACACGGTCTGCCTGCTCGGCCAGTGCAGTTTCCGCACTGGCAAGGGCCGTTTGTGCCTGCAGTGCTTCGACATTCTGAGACTGCTGAGGGTTTTGAACATTCTCTTCAGCTTCACTCACCGCTTCCCCGAGTTGTTGTTCCGCGTGTGTTACTTCCTGATTGGCAACCTCCTCAATCCTGTCAGCCTGTTGCTGCAGCGGCTGCGCGACAGACGGATTATTGAGTCTTGTCTCATGTCGAGCAGCACGGGCAACATCGTCAGCAGCCTGCTGCACATCTTCAACGATCCGGCCTTGTTTGGTCTCTGATTGGGCAAGTTGATTTTGTGTGGGCGTGAGGGCCTTATCAAAGTCGATTGCCTGAGCCAATTCGTCCGCTTTCCTTTCAAGACTCTGGGCCGCCTGCATGGCCTCATCGGTATATCGATCCGCCAATTCTGTAGCAGGATTGGCGGCATTGAGTGGTGGTATGGATGACTGGTTCAGACGATCTCTTTCCTGTCGTACTGCTCGAGCAGCGTCGGCTGCAGCCTGCTGCGTCTCTTGTCCCTCTGACAGTTTTTCTTGTGCTGCAGCCTGTTGCTGATGCTTTCGGGCGAGAGTCTGCTGAAGGCCATTGCTCTCAGGGTTTTTCTTGAGTGTATTCTCTATCTGTTGAATCTGTCGGTCGATGTTACGAAGTTGATTTTCGGCGTTCTTGACGTTCTGGTCAGCACGACGCTGCGCTGCGTCTGCCTGTCTCGATTGCGTTTCAGCCTGACGTTTTTGCTGATCACGAAATTGTTTTGCCTGCGCTTCCGCATCCTGCTTGGCAGCACTTTTTGCATTATCGTCTGGATGAATGTTTTCATCCTTCCCAGACTGTGTTTGATCTTTTGCTTGCTTGAGTGCGTCCATTGCTTCCTGCAGCACAGCATGTGTGTTCACAGCATTGTTCACCAAATCAGAGAGCAACTGTTCTTCACGAGCTGTCTTTGCCTGCGATGCTGCCTCATTGAGTTTTTGTTTTGACTCATCCAACCGCTTTTGTGCTTCCGTCGTCTTTCCACGATCAGACATCTGCCGGGCCTGCTCCACAACTGTGTTGGCAAGCTGAGAAGCCTCGGCGGCCATGGTGCTCAAGGCATCCGCAAGCTCTTTTTTCTTTTCACGATAGTCGTTGTCGGATCGTTCGTTATCCTGCTGGAGACGATGATCCTCCTCGGCGGCCAGATTCAGTGCATTCTTTGCATCGGCCAGCGCGTTCTGAGAAATCTCTGACAGGGCCTGCTGCATGGCTGGATTCCGCTGCAATTCCTCCTCTAATGCAGCAAGGGCTTCGCTGGTGTCCTGGTTTGCAATCGCAGCCAGATCTTCAGCATTCTTGCGCTGCTCGTCCATCTTCAGATCATCCCGATTGGCCAGACGTTGTGGCGTTTGTTCCATGTTCGCAAGCTGGGTCCGTGTTTCCTCGGCATCCAATCCCTCATCCAGACGTGAAAAATGCTCTGCCACGACATCTAATGCCTGCGCCGTCTTTTCCTGCTGTTCAGCTGCCTCGGATAACTCCTGCGACTGCTGTTTTGCATCGTCAATCTTCTGAGCATCGGACAAGTCCTGATTCATTTTTGCAGCCAACTCTCCGACAGCCTCGATGCTGCGATCGGCATCCTGCGCCCGTTGTCGCTGCTTGTTATCAAGAATGTCCTGCACATTGGCATCTTCCAC
>CAXFJI010000068.1:0-9539 GCA_964003275.1 uncultured Planctomycetaceae bacterium | reverse complement strand
TTGAGTTTACGTCAGGACCAACGGTGAGGAAGTACGTTTCAGCAAAAGCAGATGTGCAGAAGATTCGTCAGGCTGCTGTGCATGATGGAATGAAAAGCCTTCGTGAATCTGGTACAGCGAAGGTGATAGAAGGGGTCACGTCTTTGGAAGAGTTGCAGCGGGTGCTAGCCCCGGCGAGAGCAAAAAAAACAGTGTCGGGAGGAAAACGAAAGTGATTAGTCTTGTGCTCCTGCTGCTGATGGGTATTTGTGCCGGGCTCTTTTATCGAGAGGGCTTGTGGTCGGCGATGGTGGCAGCCATTAACGTTCTCTTTTCAGCAGCGCTTGCAACGGCGTGGTATGAATGGCCAGCAGGACTTATTCAAGATGCAGTTCCTGGAGCGGGTTACGTTGTAGATTTTCTCTGTATTTGGATCTTGTTTGCTCTGTTGTTGACCATCACGACAGAAGTCACGATTCGAGTTTCACGTACCCGAGTGAAGTTTCCCCTCTGGGTTGATCGTATTGGTGGGCCAGTCGTGGGGCTATTTGTTGGTTGGATCTTTATCTGTTTTGTTGCCACAACACTGCATATGGCTCCCCTTCCACGCGATAGCATTCAACCCAATCCAACTCAACGCATGTTCGGTGGTTTAGCCCCGGATAGGAAATGGCTACAGTTCGTTCGAGGGGCGACTCGTCAGGGAGCGCCTTTTTCCCGACCAGGTGAAAATGAGGCAAATGTCTTTGATAAAGAGGCGGATTTTATTCTGAGATATGCAGATCGTCGAAAAAAACTCGAGTCGGAAGGTTCACTATGGGCGAAGCCTTGAGAAGTATTGAAACAGAACAAAATGAATATAAGCCTGTCAGTGGATTGGCTGTTGCCGCATTGTTTGCAGGCTTTTTTTCTGCAGGTGCACTAGTCACCCCATTCTTCTGGTTTGTTCCTTTTCTGGGTGTTGGTCTGGCAAGTCTTGGGCTTACAGATGTGAGCCGGCAGGGGGTTCAAAAAGTTGGCAGGACGGCGGCCCTATGTGGTCTGGCTTTGTCTGTAGGATTTGGTGCTCAAGCAATATCGTACTCGTATGTGAAGAGAAGTGTTTCTGCATCGCGTGCTGAGGAAGCAACGCGTCTGTGGATTGCAGCTATGCTTGATGCTCGAGTTGATGATGCGAGAGAAATGAGCTTCCTTGATGAGTATCCAATCAAAGAATTGGCCAAACAGTTGTCTGCCTGTGATGCTCTTGTGGAACCACATATTCAGATTATGGACAAAGGAGCATCTGATCTACGAACGTGGTTTGTGCAGGTCCGCATGGAGCCGTGTGATTCTGAACGTATAGAACTGGTAGTCGAGGTAGCCCATGGGAAGGTTGCTCGGCAAGGTGGACTAGTCGAAAGGTGGATGGTTGTAGATGTCAAGCCAACTTCTACTTAACGATGTGCGGGTGGGAATGGCACAACTGAGTCAATCGAGTTTGTTCCAGCTGCAATCATAACGAGACGGTCAAAGCCAAGTGCTGCACCTACCCCATGTGGCATTGCTCCTTTGTGAGCATTAAGAAATTGCACGGGTTGTGGCAGCGGATCTCTCCCATCGGCAGAACGAATTTTATTTGCTTTCTGAATACGATCGGAAATGATGTCTCGGCGTATTTCCTCTTCCCAGCCATTGGCCAGTTCAATGCCATTGAGAAATAACTCAAATCGCTTGGCTGTGTTTGTATCATTGTCATCGAGGCGTGCAAAAGCAGACTGAGAAGCAGGCCATGCCTCAAGTGTTGTGGGTTTTTCAAGTCCCAGTTGTGGCTGTACCACCTCGGTCAGGATAGCCTCAAACCAACGATCCCAAACTTGTTGGTATTGGAGTTCGTTTTTAGGATTTCGGTAATAGGATTCCGGAAGATGAAGGTTTAACTTCTTGCCAGCAGAGCGCAGGTCATCAAGGGAGGCTGAGAAAGGATCGACACCAGCGAACGTCTGAAATGCGTCAAAGCAAGAGACTCGTTCGATACCTTCTGTTCCAACAACTGCCGAGCATAGTTTTGCAAGAAACTCAGTGGTGTTGTCGAGTGTTGCCTGAGGTTCATACCACTCAAGGAGTGTAAACTCGACGTGATGGAGCTTTCCATGTTCTCCATCACGAAATGATCTGGCGAACTGATAGACAGGCCCTGAGTCTGCTGCCAAGAGCCGTTTCATAAAAGCTTCAGGGCTTGTTTGTAAGAACATGGACGACCCCGTCGTCTGAATCGAGATCGGATCAATGTATGCTTCAGGTAGAATTTCAGTTGATAGGATCGGTGTATCAACTTCAATAAAACCAGATCTGTCAAAGAGATCTCGAAGTTTTGTTCGTACCGAGGCTCGTAATGCAAGAACAGGTCGAATAGTCACGGAGTGGCGGATGGCTTTCTTGCAGTCAGTTGTTCATTGGTTTCCCGATAGACAAGCACTGGGCACGGTGCTCGTCGAACAATTGACTCTGCAACACTTCCCATAAGCATTCGAGTCAATCCTGTTCGTCCATGAGTGCCGAGTACAATCATATCAGCTTTTCTTTCATCGGCTATGCGGACAATCTCAGAAGCAGGGTCACCAAGCAGAAGAAGGCGTGTGAATGTCAAAGATTTCTCAGTAGGAGTCACACGTTCAAGCATTGCAAGAATATGCTCAGAACTTGGTTCTGGAATGCCGTAGTACAACTCACCACCACCGTAGGCAAGGGGAGGCTCCTCCACATGTACAATAAGAAGCTCAGCGTCCTGTTGTTTTGCAAGTGACTCTGCGTGTAAGAGAACTGCGTCACTTGCATGAGAAAAGTCGGTGGGAAACACAATAGTGTTCTGTTTCATGAGGAACCTCCCAGAACAAACATCACAATGAAAACAAGATGTTCCGTGTCCAAGACAAGATGAAGACGAGACTCCTTTCTCGTTTATTCCAGCTGTATCTCTTCAATCTTATGCCAGTCCAGTTACATGGAGGATGATGAAGGGGCTACGAGATATGTCTTTTTGAAAAAAAGAGTGAATGCATTAACGAAGGCGCATGCCTGGGAGGGCACCGGAATCAGGAGAAATCAGGAAGACACCTGGGTTTCCTGCACCGCTACCAGCAACAATCATGCCCTCACTTAATCCAAATTTCATTTGTCGTGGTGCGAGATTTGCAACTACCACAACAAGGCGACCAATCAAGTCCGAGGGTTCATGAAATCCCTTTATGCCCGCGAAGATCGTTCGAGTTGCATCTCCACCAAGGCTCACTGTCAGTTTCAGAAGTTTACGGGCATCTGGAACATCTTCAGCAGAAATGACTCTGGCGATTCGCAAATCAACCTTTGAGAAGTCGTCTATCGTACATTCTGCAGCAAGTGGTTCCGCAGCGAGAGATTCACCAGAGTCTGAATGTGTGTCTTGCACAGATTGGCTTCCTTTGTGTTGGTTTTTGGGGTGTGAGGATACTGTCTTTACGGATTGTTCTTTTACCACGTTGAGCATCGATTCAATATGTGTTGGGTCTACTCGACGCATGAGTGGCTTGAATGTATTTACAGGTGCATTCACAAGGGGATGCTGAGATTCCTCCCATTTCGTAATCGTTCCTCCTAAAAGAGCGCCAACCCTCTGAGAGATTTCTGGGAGAACAGGGGTTAGATACACCATTATTTGTCGGAATAGATTGAGTGCAACACTCGCTACCTGTTGGAGTTTTTCAGCAGATGCTGGACCATCCTTGGCAAGCTTCCAGGGCTGTTCTGTATCAACATAGGCATTTGCCCGATCAGCTGCGAGCATAATGATTCGCATAGCACGAGCAAAGTCGCAGTTTTCATAGGCAGCTGCAATTTCAAAAGAATCTTTTGCTGCAGTGTCAAAAAGGCCTCCATCATCAGGATAGGTTTTTGAGAGACCGGTTGATTGGAGCCATCGTGCTGTTCGACTGGCAAGATTAACGACTTTACCAATCAGGTCTGAATTTACCTTCGTGATAAACTCATCAAGATTGAGGTCAATGTCATCAATACCACCAGATAATTTGCTGGCGTAGTAGTAACGAAGCGCACTGGGATCAAGGTGCTCAAGATAGGTTCTTGCCATAATAAACGTTCCACGGCTTTTGGACATTTTCTGACCATTGACGGTTAGAAAACCATGGACCCGAACCTTTTTAGGCAATGCAAGGCCAGCAGCTTCGAGCATGGCTGGCCAAAAGAGTGTGTGAAAGTAAGTGATATCTTTCCCAATAAAATGATGGATTTCCGCTTTTGTGTCGTCGTTTTGATCTCGTCCCCACCAACCTGAAAGGGATTCACCATGTGCATCACACCATTCTTGCGTAGCAGCTAGATAGCCAACCGGAGCGTCAAACCAAACATACCAGTACTGACCAGGCGCATCGGGAATTTCAAAACCAAAATAAGGGGATGGCCGTGAAATATCCCAGTCGCGTAATGGATCATTTAGAAAATGTCCGGCGAGATAGTTTGCAATCCGTGAGTCGAGTGCATCTGAGGACTGTGTCCATGAGTTGAGAAAATCATGAAGTTTTTCAATTGTCACAAATAGATGATTCGCCGAACGTACTTCTGGAGTTGCTCCAGACAGTGTGCTGATGGGATTGACTAATTCAGCAGGTCCGTAGGTTGCACCACATTTCTCACATGAATCACCATATTGATCAGCTGCACCACACTTTGGGCACGAACCCTGTACAAAGCGATCCGCAAGAAACAAGTTGGCCTCTGGATCAAAAAGTTGCTGTACGTCTCGGTTGACAATGAGCTCTTGTTTTCGAAGAGCCTGCCACATTGTTGCACATAGCTGTTTATTGGCGGTACTGTCGGTTGATCCATAATGATCAAATTCAATCTGAAAATCATTGAAGTCTGCAAGGTGGGCTTTTCGCATGTCAGCTATAAGGTCTTGTTCACTTCGGCCTTCTGCTTTGGCACGAATCATGATCGCTGTACCATGGGTATCATCCGCACAAAGATAGATTGCCTGATGTCCACAGAGTTTTTGAAAACGGACAAAAATGTCGGTTTGGATATATTCGACAAGATGCCCGAGGTGTATGTGGCCGTTGGCGTAGGGCAGGGCAGAGGTGACAAGAATACGGCGATCAGGCATAGCTACGGATTGTAGGTGGTAATGAGGTAATGAGGTAACGATGTTGAAATAGGGGCATCAGGGCAAGACCAACTCTTTAAGTATTCTCAAAAAGTGATCTTGTGGCTCCGGGAGGCTCTCGCCACCATCCTTGTTTTATTCCCCAGCGTGGAGCATTGGATGATCACTTTACGACACGCAGTCCATTGCGTGCTTGTCGGTGCGGCCTTTTGGATGGCTATTTCCCCAGTTCAGGCTGATTCAGATGAGCAGACAGCAACAGCTCAGGCAGCCATGGATGCTGCTACCCAAGGGGATGTCATTCTTCTGAATTTTGCTGCTACGTGGTGTGGGCCGTGTCGTCAAATGGCACCAATTATTGGTGAAATAACCGCTGCTGGATGGGTTGTTCGACATGTAGATGCTGATCAAGAACCCAATCTGGTCAAACGTTTTGGAGTCACTGGAGTGCCTTGCTATGTGCTGCTTGTCCATGGAGAAGAAGTGGGACGAATCAATGGTGCGACCACACGAAACGACCTTGAAAACCTTCTTAAGAAGAGTAGAAAGCCTCTTGGACTGGCTGACAATCCCTCGACGCCGGGAAGGATGGATGTTCCTCAAGCTCCTCCAGTGCCGGGGATTCCTCTACCGGTCGTACCAGCAGGGCCGTTGTTGACTGAGCCGAAAGAGCTTTCACAAAATCTCCCGCATGCGGTAATACAAAGTTCTGATCTACCAGAACCTCTTTCTGTCAGCCCATCAAACGCTATAAAAAATGTGTCGCATGAAGCGTCGGCGCAGATTCTTTCGGAAGAAAAACGTCAGCGGCTTGAACGGAAACTTCTGCAGGCGACTGCTCGATTACGAGTCGATGATCCTCAGGGTATGTCCGGAGGTACAGGAACAGTCATAGATTGCCGTCAAGGCGAAGCACTCATTCTGACATGCGGTCATATTTTTCGTGATTCTGATGGGAAAGGAAAAGTGAAGGTGGACCTTTTTAGTCCAAATGCTCCACGAGGTGTTGCTGGACAAGTTGTGGCGTATGACCTGACTCGGGACCTTGCACTTGTGAGTATTTTTACAGATCAACCCATCGAGGCTGTCAGTGTAGGTGGTCCTGAAGAAAGGACAAAAGCAGGTGAGTCTGTTGTAACTGTCGGTTGCAATGGAGGTGATGATCCAACAATACATTACAGCAAGGTAAATGGTGTTGATAAGTATCTTGGCCCAGCGAATGTACAAGTAGCCGGACAGCCCGTTGAAGGTCGTAGCGGCGGTGGTTTGTTTTCACTTGACGGAACACTCATTGGTGTCTGCAATGCGGCAGATCCAGCAGATAATGAAGGTCTTTTTGCTGCACTGCCGGCGATCCATGAACATCTTGACGAAGCAGGATTGGCATTTGTCTATCGAAGTGTCTATCCAAGTGGTGGTTTGCCACAGGGAGCCACTGATCCATCATCTGTTATTCCAAATATGCCAGATGAAATGCCAGAGGTTGCTTTTGATCGCCGAGATCGGGCAAATGCTGTTCCAACCGCATCGAGTGGTATGGACCACGCGGTATCACAACAGGGTGCAATGCATCAGCATTCTGGTGCATCGCTCTCGGATGGAGAACAGACGTTGTTAGATCATGTTCGTCAGCACAAGGGCAAGGCAGAGGTGATTTGTATTGTACGTCCACACGGATCACCACAGGGCGCGAGCGAAGTCTTTGTTCTTCAGGATGCGAGTGAGGCATTTGTCGAACACCTTTCACGAACCCACCTTGGTCGTGATTCTCCGGCAGATCCAGAGACACTCCTCGAGTCATCTTCTTTAGAAAAGTAGATGACTCCATGTTACAGATTCTTGTGAGGCATGGTGAGAGTGTCTCAAATACTGAAGGTCGTGTGCAGGGGCAGGAAGATGTTGCACTATCTCAGTTAGGAGAGGCCCAAGCAAAAGCTCTTGCTCAGTGGAGCGTCAAACAATTCAGTAAAACCAGAGAAGCCATTGATGAAATCTGGTCAAGTCCACTGATTCGTGCTCAATGTACAGCTGTTCGTATTGCCGAGGCTCTTGGCTTGCCACTTTCCATTGATGAGCGACTTTCTGAATTACATGCCGGTATCTTTCAAGGTCATTTGTGGGTGGATCTTGAAAAGAAATTTCCGAAGGCCTTGGCACTGTGGAGGGAGGGTACTATGGACTACGCAATTCCTGGAGGAGAATCGCGTGCACAACTTGCAGAGCGAGGATGTCAGGTGCTGGAGTCATTAGCATCCCGAGCGGCGAACCGTATGATTATCGTGGCTCATGGAGGCATCCTAACAGCAGCTCTTGGTAGGCTTGTTGGAAAAGCACACCCACTTTTAGCCTCGTGTGCCGAGCGACCATTTACGAAATTGCCGGCCTTGGCAAATTGTTCAGTCAGTTTTCTTGAGTGGCCAGGGCCATCGTTACTCTCATTCAACAGAACTGAACATCTTAAGGATCTATGACTTGATCATTTGATGCAGGCATACATTGCCAGCAAAATTACCATCGGAATCTCTTTGGTAATCAGTTATTCTCAGAAGCGATGATAAGCACTATTCATACAACCCGATCGATACTGTTGGTATTCTCCATGCTGCCTGCTGCATGTGCGATGGGAAAGGAGTTTCATCAGGCATCCGGTTTTTCTGGTCCGCGTGCTATGGCTTATCTGAAGGAGATATGTGATTTAGGGCCGCGAGTGAGTGGTTCACCGGGAATGGTTGCCCAGCGGAAAAGATTAGTAGAACACTTTCGAAATGCTCAAGGGCTTGTGCGTGGGCAAGCATTTAGACTAGAGGATCGCCGCAGTGGGAAGCCGGTGCACATGGAAAATTTAATTGTGGAATGGCATCCCAATCGAAGTAAACGCATCCTCTTAGGTGTTCATTACGACACACGCCCATTTCCGGACCGTGACCCGAAGGATCCTAAAGGAATATTTCTTGGAGCGAATGACGGAGCTAGCGGTGTGGCAGTGCTTATGGAGTTAGCTCAATTTATGAAAATGATTCCAGAACCGTTGGGAGTCGACTTCGTTTGTTTTGATGCGGAAGAGTATGTGTTTGGCCCACGTGATCCGTATTGTTTAGGTTCAACATATTTCGCCCGTACCTATGTTGCTGACAGAATCGCGGATAAGAATTTGCATGAATATCAAGCTGGGGTCATCCTTGATATGGTGGGGGATAAAGATCTGCAGATCTGGCAGGAACAGCAGAGTGTCATGTGGCCAGATACTCAGCCAGTCGTTCAGGAAATCTGGTCGATGGCGTCGCGGCTTGGAGTGCGGGAATTCATACCAAGGCCTAAATATACGGTTCAGGATGACCATGTGCCGCTTCGAATGATTGCGAAAATACCTACCTGCGACGTTATTGATTTTGATTATCCAGCCTGGCACACAACAGCAGATATACCCTCAAATTGCTCAGCTGATTCTCTGGAGTCTGTTGGCCGGGTGATTCTGTCGTGGTTGCGAGGTCAGCAGTAGGTGATGAGAGAAAACACAGATTGTTCAGCATGTGGCTCAGCACGAGATGGAAGAGTGCCGCTCGTGATGCCAGATTTTATGATTGATCAACCAATCAAGTTGTCACTTTGGCTTATGTCATGTGGTGAGAAGGTGCTACGTGGTGACCGTGTTGCTGAAATACTTGTTGGGGCTGCTACCTTTGATCTGGAAGCACCTATCTCTGGGCGATTAATGTGCCAGCTGGTTGAGGAAGATGATGTGGTTACGACAGGAATGATACTTGCCGAGTTCTGTCCGTTGGAGGATTAATACGTTGAGAGCCTTCTGGAACTCAACTCACGTTCTCAATGATGCGAAGTGCCGATTATGGTTGCTCTCGCTGAGTGGCGCCATATCAATGTTTGTGATCCAGCCGCCGGTTGATATTTGGTGGGCTGCATGGTTAGCACCTTTGCCCTGGTTGTCAGTTATTCGTCTAAAAGAATTAGGGTCGAAGCACCCGTGGCATATCTTGTGGTGTGCAGGGTTTCTGCATTGGTTGTTGGCTATTCATTGGTTAAGACTTCCTCATCCAGCAACATCGATCGGTTGGATTGTATTATCAGCCTATTTAGCGTGTTACGTTCCTCTCTTCATATGGATTGCACGTTTTTTTGTGCACAAAAAAAACATTTCACTCATGCTTGCTGCTCCTTTAGCATGGGTAACGTGTGAGCAGATCAGAAGTACTCTGCTTGGAGGCTTTACATTTGCCAGCCTAGGGCATTCACAGTGGAGATGGACGCTTCTCATTCAAAGTGCAGATCTTTTTAGCACTGTTGGTATCAGTGCACTGATTATGCTTGTTGCAGCTTCTTTCGTCTCGCAGTCCATAAAAAAAATGGTCATTGCTGCGAGCATTTTTGGACTCCTTCTTATATATGGTGGATGGAGAATTGTTGA
>CAXFJI010000067.1:0-9741 GCA_964003275.1 uncultured Planctomycetaceae bacterium | reverse complement strand
ATCGAGTACCAGTGGTGCTGCCAGAATTGAATCACATCCTTGCCACGTGAACTGCATTGTCATCGGTGTTCCAAGAAAGCCCCGAAAATGAATATGGTCCCATGCCGTTTTCCAATCACCTAGACTCTCGATGTATTCGATCGACACATGAGTCTGGGGCGGGTATCCGAGGATGGAAGCAAGTAGATGATCTTTACTCTTAACTTTTGCTGACTTATTGAGTGGATCATCTAGCACTTTCCCATCCATATTCCCAAAAATGTTGTGCCCCACCCAACTCATTACATCAAGATTTCTAGCAGCAAACATGGGTGCAAGAACACTCTTTAGAAGTGTCTCACCTGTTTTTCCATCACATCCTGCATGGGCAATGTGTTGGTCATACGCTACTTGTTGCATGCATTGAGGTGTTGCTCCGACGGAGGGGGTAAAGTTGATGTATGAAGCTTTTGCTTCGGCAGCAGCCAAATAATACAAACTGCTTGCAGGCAATGGGCACTTTTCCTCACTATTGAGCAGTGGTTCAACATCCTTGAAATCTTGAGGAATGGGCATGGTTGGAGGGGGCTCTGTGGAAGCCACGTTGACGACTATTACATTGTCAAGATTCTCGCTTCGCTGAAACGCTTGAATATCGTCACGGATTCGATCAATGGCTTGCCGTGGCGTTTCCACAAGATGAACACTATCACGATCGGCAAGACTTCGGATCGTATCACCTGCCGACACAAGCGTTCCAGGACGCAACCTCGACTCAATGTCTCCAAACAATGTGGCCGCTCCTTCGAGAAGCTGCGGCGTGATGGCTCGGCTGTCATTCCACATTTTTTTGGCCTCATCCACGAGATGGCCACCTCGAATATCATGACCTCCAACCACAATGTTCGGGAAATCAACAAGTCCTAAATTCTCAAATGACTTTGTTGCTGTGATAAGGCCAACAGGATCGATCGCCTTTTGCTGGAGAGCGGCCAACCCAACCATAACGGTAGTAGATACCCCTCCCTTTGCCCCGATAAGCCACATGCCAACCCGCGAAGAAGAATGATTGTTATTCATGTGATTATTTTTTCTGATTCCAACCAATCGTCAAGGAGAGGTAACAAACAACTCCGTTCGGGCTATGACCATGCAATCCAACCTGTACAAACTTCATGATTTCATTTTCCATCACTACAATATGACCGACCAAATGAACACACACTTGTACTGTGAGCAACGCCACCGAGCTTCATCTGATTAGGCGCTGCCGCATGTTGAATGATCCCCCTAGCATCCCACTCAAGCCATGAACCTTACTGATATTCTTTCGCACTGGTGGGGATTTGATACGCTTCGCCCACTTCAAGAAGAAGCTATCGATTCCGCAATTACTGGACGCGATTCTGTGGTTGTGATGCCGACTGGTGGTGGCAAAAGTCTGTGCTACCAACTCCCTCCACTGATCGGAAATACGACGGATGTCGTCATATCCCCCCTAGTAGCACTGATGAAGGACCAGGTGGATTCTCTAGAGGCTATTGGCTATCCAGCTGCTGCCTTATATGCGGGCATGACGCGACACCAACATCAACAGATTAAGGACCGATTAATTGCCGGTGACTTACGGCTACTTTTCACAGCTCCAGAGCGTCTTGTAAATACTGGTCTTCTCGACCTTCTGGCTGAGGCGGGAGTAAAACGTTTTTCGATTGATGAAGCCCATTGCATTAGTCATTGGGGGCATGACTTTCGACAAGAATATCGACAACTCGCCATGCTCCGTGATCGATTTCCTCAAGCAAGCTTTCATGCCTTCACGGCAACCGCCACACCAAAAGTACAGACAGATATTATTGAACAACTTCACTTGCGCGACCCTGAAGTCCTTGTGGGCACATTTGATAGGCCAAATCTTACATACCGCGTCTTACCTCGAACATCCAAAATAAAACAAACACTTGAGATCTTAGGGCGTCACCATGGAGAAGCATCGATTGTATATTGTCTTTCCCGTCGAGAAACCGAGCGGCTCGCTGCAAAACTATCCCATGCTGGCATTCTTGCTCAGCCGTATCATGCAGGTCTCGATGCCGCAACACGTCACGCGACACAGGAAGCATTTTCACAGGAAAAAATAGATGTTGTTGTAGCGACCGTTGCCTTTGGCATGGGTATCGATCGATCAAATGTGCGCCTTGTGCTTCATACGTCATTGCCAAAAAGTTTAGAAGCTTACCAACAAGAGACGGGAAGAGCCGGCCGAGATGGGCTCGCTGCCGAATGCGTACTCCTTTATTCATCTGCAGATGTATTTAGCTGGGAGTCACTTATTAGGAAAAGTGTTGCCGAGACCGAGATTTCGCAAACTGAAGCACACGAACTCCTCAACGCGACAATCCAGCACCTTCATGCAATTCGAAGGTATGCTCAAGCCGCCTGCTGTCGCCATGCAACGCTATCAGAGTATTTTGGACAGCCGTATAGGAATACAAACTGTAACGCATGTGATATTTGTCTTGGTGAGACAGAAAACCTCCCAGATTCTACTCTGATCGCACAAAAGATCATTTCATGTGTAGCGAGGGCCGAACAACGGTTCGGTGTTCGACATATTTGTGAAGTTCTTCGTGGGGCACAAACAACTGGGATCATTCGTCATAGTCATGAACGTTTATCCACGTATGGTCTCCTCTCAGAATTGGATCAGCGCACTACTGAAAATCTTATGCACCAACTGCTCGATCAGGACTTACTTCAGCGGAGTAGTGGTGACCGCCCAGTTGTAATGCTCAACACAAAATCATGGGAAGTTTTAAGAGGTGAAAGAGAGGTCATCCTTCTCCAGCCAAGTTCCACACAAACAAAAGCATCAAAAAATGCCTCTGATGATTGGAGTGGTGTTGATCGGGATCTATTCGAACGACTCCGCGTATGGCGACGCCAAATTGCACTCTCACGAAACAAGCCGGCATGGACTATCTTCGATGACAAGTCACTTCGATCGATTGCCAGCCAAAAACCACAGACTCCTGCCGACTTATTGCAATGTAAAGGTATTGGTGAAAAACGACTTGCTGACTTTGGTGCTGCAATCCTTAATATTGTGAATGAGAAAAACCAAATGTAGTTCACTGTCGGCCACGATTATTGTGGCTGAGGGGCGCCGATTATACTGCCTCGTATTGCCTCAGGCTTCCTTGTTCCATAACCCAACCTCGTGACTGAGAAAAAACGGGGCTGACATTTTGCTCAACGATGACATTGCTTATTCCTCTCCTTGTAAATGCTGCGATTACCTCAACAAGTTGATGCACTCTCGAATGAGACAAACATCTCAGCGGTTCATCAAGCAACAACAGTCGAGGACGACTCACGAACGCCCGGGCGATCGCGAGCATCTGCTGCTCTTCTCCAGCAAGTTCGGTAACTTTGGACTGCATTTGAGCACCAAGTGAAGGAAACAGTTCGCACACCTCGGCAATATCGCGACGCAATTGCCAGCGATCACGCTGGGTATACCCTCCTAACTCCAAGTTTTCTTTAACACTCATACGTGAGAAAAGGTTTCGTTTTTCAGAACAAAAACCAATACCTAATCGGATAATCTCATGTGGCATTAAGCCTACCAGCGCACGGCGACGGTAATAGATGTCACCAGACTGGATCGGCACAACACCAAGTATTGCAAGCATGAGTGACGTTTTACCGGCACCGCTTTTACCAGTAATCAACACTGATTCTCCCTCAGCCACCTCAAAGGAAGCGTTGATCACCTTGGCGATTGGTCCAAAAGAAACATTCACCTGATTCACGACAAGTAACGGCATGCGATTCTCCCTAAAGCAAATTCGTTACAGGACGTTTTTTTACGCGCAAGTCATGACGAACATTTGTAAGAGCACCCTCAGCTATTTTCACCCCTCGATCAAGCACAACCACTTTATCACTAATATCACTTGGGAAACTCAAACTACCACTTGTCATCAGCAAGGTAAGTCCTTGATCCTTCATACGGTGAAGCAGCTCCATAACAACAGCAACACCCTTTTCATCAAGACCGGCCATTGGCTCATCCAGTAAAATGAGATCTGCACCAGTAGCCAAAGCCCGTGCAATTTCCAAACGTTTACGATCAAGAAGACTTGTATCACAAGCCAAGTGATCTGCCATCGAACCGAGACCCACAAATTTGAGGATTTTATTTGCCTTTATGTGCGCATGCTGTTCTCCACGATGGTTTGCAGGTGTTCGAAGTAAAAGTGCGATGGAACCACCCGGAATCATCCGGTCAAGGGCAACAAGTACGTTCTCTCGAACGGTCATATTTTCAAATAATCGAGGGTTTTGAAATGTGCGGGCTATTCCTGCACGTGCAGCAATATGCGGTGAACCTCGACTACGACTCCAGATTACAATGACACCAGTTGCTCCAATAATCCAACCTGCCAAAAGAGCTGACCAACCACGAATACGAATGCGAGATTTTCCAGCAGCTAGACGATTGAGTGTGTCATCTGGGATGGGAGGCTGTCGCTGTGATGGCTCAGCAGCATCTGCCATATCCGATGTATTTGGCACTGTACTCGGACCGATGCGGCGTGCAGTTACAGCAGCTTGCAATTGATTTTTTAGGGACTTTGCTTCTTCAAAATCATCACATACTACAAGAACATCTCGGCCGTCTGCACTGACCACTCGCCATTTTCCTGCTAATCGATCCAAGGCTAATTCGGCACGAAAATAACTTCTTAGGCGACGACGTGCGGAATCAAAAGTAAATGATCTATCGAAAACCATACCCCGCCTAACAACTGCTAACCATAACCGATCTATATCCACTGCTGCTGCTGCTACTAATAATCCAGTAATCAATCCGATGCTTATTGCCATCCAGAAAACACCTGGACCAAAAGACCGAGTAAGCCTTCGTCCTCGAAAACGTACGGAACCATTTGTTGGCTCACATTCACCGCTGATGCAGTCACAAACAGTTGTTTTTCCTGCTCCTTCCGAGCCAGCTAATACAACGAACTGTCCATCAGAAACATCGAGATCAAGGTCGGTCACTGCAACAAGACCACCAAAACGCATTGACACTCGATCAATATCCAGAATAGGAATATCTGATGCCTTTGCAGAGAGTTTTGACTTCACTGCTGTCCTCCACGGAGTTCGGCTGCGAGCTGACGTGAAGGTATCAATCCCTCCGGACGAAACCGCATCACCATGACGAGTACAAGTCCCACCATTGCTAGTCTCCACCCACCAAACGATAAAACTCCTTCGGGAGAATGATTAAGGAGCTGCTGAAGAAGTGTGTCTATCCAAGGAAGAATAACGGTATCGAAACCAACAAGAATCGTTACCCCAACTAATGTTCCGAGGACACTTCCAAGCCCTCCAAGAATGACAGCACATAATATCATTATTGAACGGTTGAAACTGTATGCATTCGGATCAGCTGTTGTTGATAACATCGCGGCGTATAGACAGCCTGCTAAGGCCGCAACAGCTGCTGACATAGCAAAGGCAGATAGCTTTGTTTGAGTGGCAGAGATTCCAAGAGAGGCTGCTGCTGTAGCATCTTCACGCACGGCTACCCAAGCTCTTCCCAATCTTGAATTTTCTAGTCGCTTCATTGCCCAAACGACTCCAGCAAGAGCAGAGAGTGTAAGAAAGTAAAACCATCTCGGATCTACAACAAAGGCTGTACCAAGGTCGATATTCATGATCGAGACACCCGCGCCCGGAGGGGGGACAGGATTCAGACCCTTCATACCCCCAGTAACCTGTTCAAGGTTACGAAGGCTAGCTGTCACAAACTCACCAAAACCTAATGTAACAACCGCTAACGTATCACCACGAAGCCGAAGAGTCGGTGTACCCAAAGCAAAACCGATACTTGCTGCAACAGCAATACTCAGAATAGTTGCCGCTAACCAACCCATCTGAAACGGGAATAGTGGCACCGTGAGAATGGCCATGGTATACGCTCCTATTCCAAAGAAGGCAGCAATGCCTAGATGGAGAAGTCCGGTATATCCAACCATCACATTCAAGCCTAATGCAAGAATGCAGTATATGAACAAAATCGTGACTTGGCCTCCTAACGCACCACGAAGTGACGACACACAAAAAGGAGCAAGTGCAAGAGCAACAAATGCAAAAATCTCCCAATGTTCCCGAAACCAGTTTTTCACATCAGACATCAGGACACCTCCCGTGCACGTTGTCCCAGCAATCCTTCCGGACGAAAAACAAGCACGATCAGTAAAACAATAAAGACAAACGCATTGGCCCAACGTTCTCCGACATAGGCTGTTGAAAGTGCACCAACCAAACCCACCGCGAAACTCCCAATCACAGCTCCTCTCAGACTTCCCAGGCCTCCAAGAACTGACGCTGTAATTGCCAGAAATCCTGTTTGGAAGCCCATCTGATAGCTAATGGTATTCGCTGACAATCCTGTCACGACACTTGCTGCTCCTCCCAAAAAGCCACTGAGAAAAAATGTAGCCCTAATAACCTTATTGACATCGACACCTATGAGTGCAGCTGCCGTACGATCTTCTGACACTGCTCGTAAGGCTTTCCCAAAGCGAGTGAGACGAATCAAGGCCATGGCGAGAGCAATCAACGGCATGACCACTAACACGACAAGTAAATCATTCCATGTAAATTGAATTTCTTGAAAGCGAAGAAGGTTTTCTGAAGGTAAGGGCTGAGGAAATGATCTGTCTGGAGCACCAATCCAGAATAGTCCTATATTCATTGCGATTAGGGATACACCAATGGCCGAAACAAGGGGAGCAAGAGGTGGAGCATTCCTCAAGGGCTGATAGACCAAACGATCAACTACCATGCTTAGCAATCCACAGAAAAGACCACAAAAGATCACAAGTGCGTAAATACCAATCCATGTTCCAAGGCTTGGTGGTTGTCCTGTGGAAACAAGGCCCATCGGACCCACAAGAGAAAGCGCAAGGCATGCACTGAGCATGATCAAATCACCGTGCGCAAAATTAATGAAGCGAAGAACTCCATAAACCATTGTGTAACCGAGAGCCACAAGTGCTATAAGAGATCCGTTTGTAAGCCCTATCACACACTGCTGAAGCAAGAACAGAATGGACACAGCTTTTTCTCCTCAGAATATCTTTTGCTCTTTTTTTACTCACTATCCACTTCATCCGATGTAATGGTCTCAATAAACTCAAAGCGACCCTCCCTCACAACGCTTACTGAAAGTGAATCGAGCGTTGTATCTCCATTTTCATCAAATTCCCATTCCCCAAGCGCTCCATCAAAGTTTTCCATATTAAGCGCTGATTTCGTTATTTGAGATCGATTTTTACTGCCCACTTCCTCAACCGCAGCTAGAACCACTCTTGCAGCTTCATAACCATACACTGCATAACCTTCCGGGAGTTCACTGTACAAATGCTGATAGCGTTCGACAAATGCTGCGCCCTTACCTGTAAGTCGCTCAGGAGGCAAGCCACCAAATGTGACGAAACATCGGCCTTCCAACAGATTGGCTCCAGCGGAATCAATGAATGCTTTTGACTTGCAACCATCGGGCACTAAGAGTGGTACGTCAATTCCAGCGCTGGACATATCTTTTGCAAGTTGACCTCCCTTGCTTTGTACAGAACCCCCAAAATAGATAAGCTCGGGGGATGTTGACTTAACGCTTGTCATGAGTGATTTAAATTCACGCGCTCTCGGATCAATAGAGTCGTGCCCAAGAACACTGACATTAATTTCTCGGCAGCGTGCAGCAAATAAATCTGCAATGCCTCGACCGTACACCTGCCCATCATCGAGAACATAGACTGTTTCAAATCCTCGACGTTTTACCCACTCAGCTGAAAGTGTTCCTTGCAGATCGTCTGCTGGTACAACACGAGCAAAATTGATGGTACCTTTTGGACGATATACACCTGGCTCAACTGGCTCACCCAAACCTGGTTTTGTAAGCCCCACTGCAGTTGCAGCAGGAGACACCATCAGAAGGTCTCCAAAATTTAAGATTGGCATGGATACTTTTGCCGCACCAGAATTGAGGGTTCCAATGTATGCAACCACATTTGGGTCCTGGAGAGCTCGACGGGCATTTGCCGCCTCCGCTTCACTTGTCCACTGACCAGCAGCGGCAGTTGAGTTATCAAGATCAAGATACTCAACTCGGAACACCCCCACCCGTCCCTCAATCTCCTCAATTGCCATTCGAATACCGCGAACAATCAAGTCTGCCTGCTGTTTATCAACTCCAGTCCTCGGAAGGCTGGAAATAATTCGAATGACTCGGGGATCGGATGATTGGCAACTGATGCACAACCAACTGACACTGATAATCAATACACATGCACATGCTCCTCTTAACTTCATGAGTAATCGAGGTGTTCTTTCCATAGGACAGGATCTATCTATTTTTTTATCAGACGCCATGTACGATGAATTCTTTGGTTTCGAAAGTCTTCTGGAATTGTTTGTCTTGTGATTTCACGAATTGTGTAATCATTCTCTATGCGATGCTGTTCAAAATGGAACCGCTTATAATTTGTTGAGAAAAAGACAACACCACTGGAAACAAGGTTCTTTGCCACGGAGGCAAGCAAATCAGCATGATCACGCTCGACCTCCCATGTTTTTGTGCTTTTGGCCGAACGAGAAAATGTTGGTGGATCCACAACGATCAAGTCAAACGGAGGTTCTTCACGCAACTGGCGATACTCCAGAAAATCACGAACATCATCACGAACGAGGCGGTGTTTTTCAGTATCCACAAAACTGTTTGTGATCAGATTCGTACGAGTCCAGTCGAGATACGTATTAGAAAGATCAACGCTGGTTGTTTCAGCCGCACCTCCTGCAGCTGCGTACACAGAAAAACTTCCCGTATAAGAAAAAAGATTCAAAAAACGCTTGCCTTTTGCCTCGGATCGAATCATCGCTCGAGTCTGTCTGTGATCTAAAAAGAGGCCTGTATCAAGATAATCTGAGAGATTTACTTCAAACACGAGCCCTCCTTCTCGCACACTATGAGTCACTTTGCGACTCTGAAGTTTTTCATATTGATTCCCAAAACGCTGCCTTCGTCGTGCCTTGAGAAATACATGGCTTGGTACTATGCCTAGCTCTTCAGCGGCAGCTTCCATCATCCTTGATAGCCACACATCATGTTCTATGTCCGTCCGCCCATGTGGACGATCATATTCTGCTGCATGCAACCAACCTGCATATATTTCTATGACTAACGGTATCTCTGGAATGTCACGGTCATAGAGTCGAAATGCTTCTATTTCCTGACGTCTCGCCCACTTAGAAAGATGCTTAAATCGTTTAGCCAACCTACGCCGAAAATCTATTATCTGGTGTTCGATTGAACGAGATTGACGTCGTCCTGCTGACCCTATGCCAGCCTCCACTGAGGATGCTCTATCATCTGATAACGTGGTTTCGCTCTGTTTGCATTCTGTATGCTGCACGCGTTGCCTGTCACAAACGCTTGATTCTTTCGCAATAGTCAACTTCTCTTCACGACCTACTCGGCGTCTGATTTCAACCCCTGTTAAACGACATTGAATTGGTCCATTTTTCAACGGACACCGAAATGATGGACGAAGCCCCAGATGTTTCACGGCTGATATGTCAGCAGCCAGCACCACAGCGTTCCAACCTCCACATTGATGCACGAGCCAATCACCAATCCGACGAAATAAAGCCGCCGAACGCGATACTGGGAGTCGTTCACCA
>CAXFJI010000066.1:0-9744 GCA_964003275.1 uncultured Planctomycetaceae bacterium | reverse complement strand
ATGAAGCAGAGGGGGGGCGTGTCTACGAAGTTTTTCAGTCCGGGGTATCTCGTAAAGACGCAGTCACCACTGGTCATGTTGAACTAACGTTTTCTCGTGAGAGTTTTTCTCTAAACCGAATCAGGGCGGGGCAGACGGTATGGAAGACAGATGATCCTCAACTCACGGCAAAGCTTCGGAAAACATTCACGCATGACAAGCCAATTCGTTGTCAGCCTGTCGATATGCATGTGCAGGTTGCAGTTGGAAGTCCTCTCATCCTCAAAGCGACAACAGACTCAGGTGTAGAGAGTGAGATACACTCGTGTGACGTTGCAAAAGAAGCGAAAAAGCATCCGCTGAGCCTCGATGTACTCAATAAGCAGTTTGGCCGTCTTGGTGGAACAGGGTTTGTACTGCGGCAGATGACGGCAGATATCCAAGGCCATGCGATGCTTCCCTTCAGCATTCTAGGCGCTGTCCGGAAAGAGCTTGTTTGTCAACTAAAGGCAGGGGTCAGACAGCAACGGACAAGAGAAGTTGTGCTGAATGATCCAGGCGTCGTCACGCCACATGGTGACTCCGAGTCTCAATCGGGTGTACCCACAGCCCATGAAAGAAAATCATCTCCCAAGCTCCATGTATTGGCTCGTTCTTTATCGCAGTTAGAGTCTGTGATCAATCTTGGCGAACGAAATATCTACGTTGATTTTTCTGATATTCGGCAGTACCGGGATGCCGTGTCAATGGCTCGATCGGTGCAAGCCAGTATCTTCTTGGCGACTCCACGGATCCAGAAGCCGGGTGAGCTTGGTGTCTTTCATCTGTTAGCCAAGGTACAGCCGGATGGCATTCTTGTACGAAACTATGGGGCAATATCATTTTTTCGTGAAAGGCATCTGCCCATAGTGGGAGATTACTCACTCAATATCACAAATGGGCATTCTGCCAATTTTTTTCACGAGGAAGGCTTGGCGCGAGTAACGGCATCGTACGATTGCAATCGCGATCAGTTGCTTACTTTAGTCACTTCAACACAGCAAGAAAGACTAGAAGTTGTTATTCACCAGCATATGCCTCTTTTTCATATGGAGCATTGTGTTTTTTGTAATGTCCTTTCCCCTGGAACAAATAAACATAATTGCGGTCGTCCATGTGATGAGCATGTTGTAGAGCTTCGCGATCGGATTGGCGTTGATCATCTCCTGACTGCTGACGTTGGTTGTCGAAATACGTTGTTCAATGCAATATCCCAAAGTGCTGCTGAAGCCGTGCCCGATCTCATTCGAGAAGGTGTTGGGAGCCTTAGAGTTGAGTTACTCAACGAGTCGAATGCAGACATTCGAACAATTATCACTGCCTATCGTGATTTGCTGGCGGGAAGAATAACCGGACGTGATGTGTGGACATCCCTTCAGTCGAGTAATCGGGTCGGAGTCACCCGTGGTACTTTAGAGGAACGGCGCAATCCCCTTGCGATTGTGTGACATTGCTGGTTATTGGATTGGCGAAGGAGAGCCGTTCTGGGAAAGCAGATCGAGCGTCATGATCTGGTTCTCGGGTTCAGTTTCTGGACAAGTGTGCCGATAATAACGGATATTCCATCTCCGGAGGTTTAGAAATCATGGCTCAATCCACCGTGCCAGCAGGCATACGAGACGACATTACCCAGTGCATTGGACGGACTCCGTTAGTTCGGCTTCGACGAGTCACTGAGGGGTGTGTAGCGAGTGTCATTGGCAAAATCGAAAACATGAATCCTCTTTGGAGTGTGAAGGATCGTATTGCCTGCGCCATGATTGATGCAGCAGAGCAGGACGGACAGATTGGACCAGAGACCACTGTGATCGAGCCAACCAGTGGTAACACGGGCATTGGCCTTGCCTATGTTTGTGCAGCACGTGGCTACACACTTCGTGTCACCATGCCAGAAAGCATGAGTCTTGAGCGAAGACGTATGCTCAAGGCGTTGGGTGCTGAACTTGTGCTTACACCTGCTGCAGAAGGCATGCCAGGTGCTGTTCGTCATGCTGAAGAGATTACAGGTTCCAGTTCACAATACTTTATGCCGCAGCAGTTCAAGAACCCAGCGAATCCAGATGTCCATCGCAAAACAACTGCTGAAGAGATATGGGCTGATACTGATGGGCAGGTTGACATCATTGTCTGTGGCGTCGGAACAGGCGGTACCATTACCGGTTGTGGTGAGACCTTGAAGGCCAAAAATCCCAACATCAAGGTAATAGCCGTTGAGCCTGCAAATAGCCCTGTTATTTCCCAGAAA
Source organism: uncultured Planctomycetaceae bacterium (assembly GCA_964003275.1). Classification (GTDB taxonomy): domain Bacteria; phylum Planctomycetota; class Planctomycetia; order Pirellulales; family UBA1268; genus CACORA01. The sequence goes on along the minus strand of CAXFJI010000066.1, from coordinate 7,481 downwards.
CTTGCTGGTGAACCAATTAAGCCAGGTCGTCATACCATTCAGGGCATTGGCGCCGGTTTTATTCCTGAGATTCTCAATCTCGACATCATTGATGAAGTTGTGAAAGTGGATGATGATGATGCAATAGAGACAGCCCGCCAGATGGCCAAGCGTGAAGGACTGATGTGTGGTATCAGTTGTGGTGCTGCTGCGGCTGCTGCCCTTGAGGTAGCCAAGCGTGCAGAAAACAAAGGGAAAATGGTTGTGGTTGTCCTCCCTGATCTTGGTGAGCGATATCTCTCAACTCGTTTGTTCCCAGAATAAACCAACCAGGTTTTCCATCCTCTTTGTGCGTGCGTCGATTCAGGCGTCGTGTATTGCTCTGCTGTTATGAGTATCTGGCGACTGATGTGTGTGATTCCCGTGACAGAGGGGCTGGTACGCTTCTATGACAGACAATGGGTCGGGAATGTGTTCCGGGTTGAATGAGTGTTGAGAGCGATCGATCTCTCATAGAGGTTCTGTGTTTTACAGTTGGTGAGTTGATGCATAAGATTACATTCTGAGAAGATCGTTCATATGTCGTGTAAGGAGTCTTATCATGACAAATACAAAGCGACGACAATTGCTCACAATGGGTCTCTTTGGAAGTGCGGGGAGTTGGATTCACCAACAGTTTGTACGTGCCGACACGCCTCATGTGCCGCCAACACCAAGAGAGATTGAAGGTCCGTTCTACCCGATCACGCCACAGAAAGATAAAGACTTTGACCTGACCCATGTTGACGGACGACGCGATGCTGCAAAGGGAAAGGTGATAGAGGTTTCTGGCACCGTTGTCGATGAGAACGGTCAGCCGATCGAAGATGCGACTGTTGAAATTTGGCAGGCAAATGCAGCAGGTCGTTACGCACATCCACATGATTCAAATCCAGCACCCATTGATCCCAATTTTCAGGGGTGGGCAACAGTTCTCAGTGGGGGACAAGGAGGATTTCGTTTTCGAACAGTCATGCCGGGGAGTTATCCTGCATCTTCAAACTGGGACCGCCCGCCACACATTCACTTCAAGGTAACCAAACGCGGCTTCTTAGAACTGATTACTCAGATGTATTTTCCAGATCATCCACTGAATAAAAAAGATCGACTGCTCGCACGAAAGAGTCCTGAAGAACAAAAACTGATGATTGCTGAGACGCTGGATCCTGATTCTTCCCACTATCAATACAAAATTATTCTTGCGAACGTGTGATGGGAAAAGTGCGTGTCGGCATGTGAATCAAAAAGTGACTCTGTTCATGATCTGAAAACTTATGCTGGCTGAGCAATCGATTGATACACATGCCCTTCGTTGGCATCGACACGTTCGGGCCTTCCCGAATGCGAGTAAATCACCTTCGTATGATCGAGGCCGAGCAACGATAGAATTGTGGCGTGGAGATCATGCACATGAAGACGATTTTCGATGGCGTGGAGACCAATTTCGTCGGTCGCGCCATGGACTGTTCCTGCACGAACTCCACCACCCGCCATCCACATGGTGAAACCACTCGGATTATGGTCTCGACCGTCGCCTTTCTCACTCATGGGGGTCCGACCAAATTCACCTCCCCAGACAACAAGTGTGTCATCCAGTAGTCCACGTCGTTTGAGGTCAGTGAGAAGACCAGTTACAGGTTTGTCCATTTCACGACACATCTTTGAATGGTTTGCCTCGATTCCCTTATGTGCATCCCATTTGCTTCCGGCACCATGATAGCACTGAATAAAGCGGACCCCTCGTTCGACAAGTCTACGGGCAAGTAGGCAGTTTCGGGCAAATGGAGCAGTCTCTTTTCCATCGAGTCCATAGAGTGATTTTGTTTCTGATGTTTCTTGAGAAAGGTCAACAGCTTCTGGAGCGTCTGCTTGCATCTGAAAGGCAAGTTCATAGGAACGAATGCGTGCATCGAGTTCACTGTTGTCATCACGGTCAATTTGATGGGCGTGGTTCCGTCGTTGAAGGAAATCGAGCGAAAGCTTTTGTTGTTGTGCGCTTATGCCATCCGGGGGAATAAGATTTGGAAACGGTGCACCTTCAACCTCGAGTGGTGTTCCCTGATACACAGCCGGCATGAAGCCACTTCCCCAACTTCTTGGTCCATTGACCACCATGGCTTCACGATCTCGCATTACAACAAAAGCCGGGAGGTTTTCGTTCTCCGTGCCAAGCCCGTACGTGACCCAACTGCCGAGGGATGGTCTGCCGGCAAATTGAATACCAGTATTCATTTGGCACACTCCTCCGGAGTGATTAATGCCATTTGTCCAACAAGAGCGAATAACCGCAAGTTCATCAGCAACTGATGACAAGTGAGGCAACCAATCGCTCATCCACAGTCCACTTTCTCCATGCTGCTTCCATACTCGCTTGGATGGAAGAATTGGAGAATCAAACTCGCCCATTGCTGTGATCACTCTGCCAAAGCTTTCAGGCACAGACTTGCCAGCTAATTTCTCAAGAGCCGGTTTTGGGTCGAAGAGATCAATATGGCTGGGACCACCCTCCATGAAGAGAAAAACAACACTTTTCGCTCGACCAAGAATGTGAGGAGGTTTTGGAGCTAAAGGATTATTTCTGTTAACGCTGTCGGCACGTGATGGTTTATTCAGAAGGCCTGCTAGTGCAATCGCCCCAAACCCAGCTCCGGCCTCAGAAAGCATCTGGCGTCTTGAAACGTGTGTCATGTCATACCCGCCTAATCAATGTACAGGACTTCATTTGTATTGAAAAAAGCATGGAGAAGAGCAGCTCGTGCCTGATCATGGGGGGGAAGTTGCTGGTGTGTATCGTGATCGACTACGGCATGATTGTTTTGTCCGGATATATCCTGCCCGATTGCTGTGGCGTTACGAAACTGCCAATGAAGGACAGGATTACGATGCGTCTCAGATGCAATGTCATGTTCAGACAGTGTGGCAGCACTCAGCTTGAAGTCGGCGATAAGGCCATCCCACCGATGTGCATCGCCACGACGACCGAGCCTGAGGGGCTGGCCAGTTTGAATGAATCGAGTGACCTCATGAGGTACATGGGCTTTTTGGGATGCAGAATTATTCTTGCCGAGCTTGCGAAGAAAGAATGTGATGCCATTTTCTGAACGGTCAGCAAGATCCACACTCACAGCAACAAAATAAGGTTGATTGAGTTCAAGATGGAGATTCGACGGAATGACTTCGTAATGAATATTTTCTCCGTCATCTGTTTTCCCAACAAGTTGAAGAATGAGATTTTGAGGTTTATAGCGGCTCTTTGTTGAGGTGATGCCGAATGACCATCCAGGCTGTTTGGGATCACCAGTCCATGTTGATGCAATGACCCGCACCTTTGCATCCTTGAAGAGCGAACGGAGGAGAATGTGTGCCTGAACCGTAAAATGAGATGTTGGGAGGTTGTCAGTAGTATCGAAATGAATAGAAAGATCCGCTTCCGATCCAAAACGAACAGCGGGTGTTTGTGACGCTTCCTGAAGGGCCGGCATAACATCAAGATGCGTGTCTTCCAGGTGGCGCGGTTGAGGAGAAACCAGTGTTTCGTAAGCCCGAATAAAGTTTTTCGATTCGACCATTTCATTTTTGGATGGTGGTCTGCTGAAAAGTCGACAATGCAATGTATTAATGAATTCGATGTCGGAAGTAGATCGCAATGTTCGGGTGATGTTTTGGGTTTGGTCCTGAAGCCAGTTTCCATTTGAAAAGAGCAAGGCTTGTGTGGGCGTTGTTGTTTGATGCCGTTTGCCAGCAGGCTGAACTCGATCAGGGAGGTCGAGGGCGGCTAGAATAGGATCGGGCTTATTACGAAGAACAGGCCTGTAGATCGCTCGCTGTTTTGACGAATTCGGTGAAATAAGCCCCGATGCATTCAGGACAGAATCCATAAATTCTTCTCCGGAAAGACGACGCGGATTCATTCGCCACAACAAGGTGTTGTCGGAATCAATAGTTGCGATATGTTTGTCAGGCTTTCGGTTCGATGTCTGGTGGTATGTTGCAGATGTCAGAATGAGTCGATGGAGCTTCTTGATGCTCCATCCTTCTTTCATAAACCACGTGGCAAGCCAGTCGAGAAGGTCAGGATGACTTGGTGCAACTCCGAGATGCCCCAGATCGTTTGTTGATGCAGATAAACCTCTGCCAAAGTGCTGTTGCCAGATCCGATTGACCAGTACCCGTGCTGTGAGTGGGTTTGAAGTATTTGCGATCCAGCGGGCCAGTGCGGTCCGTCGGCCGGTAGTCGATAACACACGTGGTGTTGGTGTAATCACTGCTGCAGCGGGAGAGAAGAGTGTCGGAAAGCCAGGATTGATAGGCGATGACGCTGATGATTCTGGTATGAACATGGCCGGGGCAACCGTACCGACGTCACTGGCAACAAAAGCCTGCGTGGGCAGGGGCTCGGGCTTGAGACGGTCATAGGATGAGAGCGCTTTCAGGAGTTGTTGGCGTTGTTCCTGCGCATCTTTCTCAAGGAATTCTTCCAGCTTTTCAGGATGCAATTCAAATTGTCGTGATGCCATGGCAACGATCTGGTGTTCATACGGCGTGCGATCCATCGGGTTTTTGGCAAGCATGGCCTGGATCTTGGGAGGAAACATTTCGGGTTTCTGTCCCGTGGCGTGCTTGAGGAGGAGTGGGCGCTCAATCGTGTCGAGACGACGTCGAATGCTGGCTGTTGCGCGTTCCCAAAGCTGCTGTTGTTCGACATGTTTTGCTAGGACGTCGAGATCTGCAATTGGTCGTGATTCGTTCGGTAGAAAAGCAGCAAAGAAAGATCGAAGCCTGTAGTAGTCTTTCTGCAACAGTGGATCAAATTTGTGGTCATGGCATCGTGCGCAACGAATGCTTTGGGCAAGAAAGACATCTGCAGTGGTCTCTGTCAGATCATCAAGTATTTTTTCCCACTGTCCCTCAACATCGCGCTGGTTCCACTCATAAATCCAGTGACGCAGAAACATCGTTCCAATAACCGCATCACGATTACCGGGATCAATCTCATCTCCGGCAAGTTGTTCCATGACGAAACGATCATACGGCTTATCATTATTGAACGATGCAATAATGTAATCACGATACTGCTTTGCTTGGGGACGTTTGTGATCAGCGCGGTAGCCATCTGAATCAGCATATCGAACAAGATCAAGCCAGAAGCGGGCTTGATGCTCTCCGTAGGACTGCTGATCCAGCAGATCGTCCACAAGCTGTGTGACTGCTTCCGGATCTTGGAGCGTTGTGCCGTTCTTGGTGGAGACAAGAATATGATCGTCTGGAGGAAGACCAGTGATGGCATAATGAATTCTTCTCAAAAGCGTCAAGGAAGATGCTCGAGGAGATGGAGAGATTTTTTGTGAAATAAGTCTGGCCTTAACAAAATAATCAATCTCGTTCTGACACCATTCCTCGACAGGTTCTGAGAGGGATGGAATCTGGGGTTGAGTAACGGGCTGATAGCACCACCAATCGTGGTCTTTCGCAGTGATTGGATTGGCAGGAACCAGTACAACGTTTTCTGGCCAAGGAGCACCGCGAAGAATCCAATGCTCTACGGCTTGAATAACATGATCATCAAGCTGACCAGACGGGGGCATTTCCAGTGACTCATAGCGTAGGGCTTCAAGCAAGCGACTTTTGAGTGGTTGACCGGGTACGATAATGGGTCCGGATTCACCACCTTTGAGTACACCATCGTGTGTACTCAGTTTCAGGCTTGCTTCTTGCTTCGTTTCTCCATGGCATCGGATGCAGTGAGTTACGAGCAGCGGTCGGATCTTGACCTCAAAAAGATCATTCTGCTCTGGGAGACTTGCGGTGGCCGCTTGAATAAAAGAAGTGCAAACAAGGCTTGCGAGTAAGACGGAATGAGTAGCTTGAAAAAATTTCATTGCTCGTTTCCTCAAGCTGTCATGAGCTACGCGACTCACTGCAGGCTTGCCCTGCACGATTTTCTCACGGGTAGAGCGAGTGGTCAACTTCTTCAGAGGTTCATCGAGGTTGAACACAAGACGTTAGAAGTTCACTGCTCTGCCCTCCCATAATCGAACAGGCAGGTGGATTGTTCAGAGCCCGAAGCACCTTCGTGAAAAGCATGAAGAGCAGCAATGATTTTCAGAGCTTTTCGTCGATTTCTTATGTTTTGTGGGGGCTGAAGGCACTATGTACAAGGAAAACAGTGCGTTCTTACCCTCTGGGACGTCTCGGGTCTTGCATTTTTCGCCTGCTGGGCGAAATTAATGGATTCCTACATCATTGTCAGAAAGCATCGAGATATGCGTACAAAAAGTGCCGTTCCACGCCACCGTGCAAAAAAACGTTTGTTCAAGCGAGTGAAGGGCTCTGTCGGTGGGCGAAGAAAACTGCTTCGCACAGCGAAAGAGTCTGTTATTCGAGCTGGAGTTTTTGCCCGACGTGATCGTCGTCGAAAGAAGAGAGAATTTCGTCGTCTGTGGATCATTCGAATCAATGCTGCCTGTCGTCAACGTGGACTCCGTTATAGTCAGTTTATTGCTGGCTTGGAGAAGATCGGTTGTGAACTCGACCGGCGAACGCTGTCTGAGATGGCGGTTCTTGATCCAACTGGCTTTGATGCTGTTGTAGAAAATGTTCGACAAGGCCTAGGTTTGCCTGAGCCCGTGACTGCGAGCTGACTTCTTTGAAGGGAGTCTCGTTCGTGGCAGACGTTTCACTCGATGCATTTCTGGCGAAAATTAATGCCCTCCAAAATGAGGCTTCAGCCACGCTTGATGATGCTTCTGACGCGTCATCTGTTGAAGCGGCTCGTGTTGAGTTTCTTGGTGCGCGTAGTGGTCGCTTGAAAGCCATTCAGAAAATGCTCGGAGGACTTTCATCGGCTGATAAGCCTGCAGCAGGTCGTCATTTCAATGAGTTAAAAAAAGCTATTACGAACCTTTTGTCGTCGGCTCAAGAACGATTGCTTCGTGAAGAGTCCACCATTGAGGCCGTGGATATAACGTTACCTGGTCAGGCATTTAGATTTGGTCATCTCCATCCTATTACGCAGACTATTCGTCGTGTTCAGGAGATTATGTCACGGCTTGGTTTTGAAAGTGTGACAGGTCCTGAGGTTGAAGATCAGTGGCATAATTTTGAGGCACTGGCGATTCCTAGTGAGCACCCAGCCCGAGATCCTTTGGATAACTTCTATCTGGCTGTTGCACAGGGGAGCGATCCACTTCTTCTCCGCTCTCAAACCAGCACAGTTCAAATTCGAGTGATGGAGGAAAGAAAGCCACCGCTCAGAATCGTTTCCCTTGGCCGTGTCTATCGACCAGACACTGCGGATGCAACGCACTATCCAATGTTTCATCAGGTTGAAGGACTTCTTGTTGAGTCAGGAACGACCATGGCTCATCTCAAGAGCGTTCTTCGGTTTTTTGCATCAAGTTTTCTCGGGGGTGATGTGAAGGTACGCTTTCGCCCCTCATTTTCCCTTTTACCGAACCAAGCGT
>CAXFJI010000065.1:0-9776 GCA_964003275.1 uncultured Planctomycetaceae bacterium | reverse complement strand
GTCTTTTGTGATGCGCCGAGCGATTGCCATGCGACCATTCGATACCGCTCGGTGCGAATTGCTCGGCCAAGTTTCTTTTTTGGATAGGCGTGATAAGCGTGATCACGAACACGCTTTGTGGGGTTCTTTAACACAGGAACAAGACTGACGCCATCGATTGATTGTGGCCCGGTTGGTGGTTCGAGGCCAGCCAGTTCTGCAAGTGTGGGATAGATGTCAACGCTTTCGGCGAGTTGTTGCGTCGATGATCCGGGCTTCGTAACACCGGGAGCAGAAATAATAATTGGAATGCGATTGGCTTGTTCGTAGTTCGTGTGTTTGGTCCAGATGCCAAGGTCACCGAGATGAAAGCCATGGTCACCCCATAAGACAACGATCGTGTTCTCAGCAAGGCTTAATGCGTTGAGTTCATCAAGGACTTTGCCAATTTGTGCGTCAACATAACTTGTGCTGGCGTAATAGCCATGAATCAGTGTACGTGCAAGGTCATTACTGATCATGGTGGGATCCTGTTTGTCTGGTACCGGGAAGTAATTACGAATCTCACCACCCCGTTTGTGAGCAACAGTGGGTGAGCCACTTGGAAGATCGGGATTCAAAGCCAATTGGAATGAATCCCGATCATAGAGGTCCCAATATTGTTTAGGCGCGGAAAACGGAAGATGCGGTCGAGCAAATCCGACGGCAATGAAGAATGGTTGATCCCGATCCTTTGCTGCTTGCAACCGACGAATCGTTTCCATTGCAACCCGACCGTCGGCGTATGCGTCGTCGGTGACATCGGGATATTCATACGCGGCTCCTCGTGGAAGCGAATTCATTCCACCCGTTGGTGCTGGCACGTTTTGAAACATTGCTTCTTCACGAGTCAGCTTGCCATGCGGCTTCGATAAGGGATCAACGTATTCAATAACTTTCTCTTTGAAATGAGGTACCAGAAATGAATCGGGATCACCTTGATTGCCATGGCCGATGTGAAACACTTTGCCCAGCGATTCGGTCCGATACCCGTGTTGTGCAAAATACTGTGGCATCGTCACAGCATCCGGGACGAACTGGCGAAGCGCACTTCCAAGCCCGTACAAACCCGTTGACGTTGAATGCGAACCGAGCATCAACGTGTATCGTGATGGAGCACACACAGCTTGATTACAGTATGCCATGTCGAACCGTAGCCCGCTGGCAGCGAGGCGATCGAGATTTGGTGTTTTGGCTAGTGCATCACCATAGGCACCCATCGCAGGCTTCAAGTCGTCAACGAGGATCAACAATACGTTTGGACGCTGTGTAGCTTGAACAACATTGGGTAGTCCGATCTGTATACCGATCATGATGACCAGGAAACGGAAAGTGTTGCTGTACAATTGAATATTCATGAAGTGACTCCGTGATCCCACTGTCAGATTTGATATTGCAGACATACCATCATGGCTATTGAGCCTGCACATACTCAAGGAGAGAGGTTCTGAATGCTAGATTGTGATGTTGCATCCCGTATTCAGCGGTGCATTCAATATCACTGGCAACGAATCGTTTGCCATCACATTGGATCTTGAACCCATGTGAGAAAACAGACATCTTGCATGCGATATCAAGCACTCCCCATTGGAGAGTGTAGCTCAAAAGCTTCCGTTCAATCGAGTGTGGCTCTGCAGTATAGAAAACTCATTTTAGAGCACGATGGCCGATATTTGAAAATTGTCAAAGTAGATCGTCTCATCAGCTTTCGTAGCCCATGATGCATCCCCGCCACCAAAGAATGTGCAAAAGAATAGACCATCAATGGCAAAGGTATCCGTATCACGAAGGCGCAGGTTATTGATTTCTAAAACAGACTTACCGTCAAAGAACGCACGGAGTCTCCCATCTTTCTTGCCTGGGGTATTGATGGAAAGTTTCTGCACAACAGTGTGCCATTTTCCTGCAGTCAATTGGATAGGCTTGCCATTGGTTGCCTGTACCCATGGTATCTGGTGTCCGTAGCGTTCAGGCTGATCCGGGTAGTACAAGTATTGAACTATACGACCGTCCTCTCGCCACATCATCCGTGCTGAGAAGCCATCTCTTCCTGTGGGAATGCCACCACCACTATTGCCTTTTCCACCAAACAGCCCAGGAAGTTTTCCGCCTTTGGAAAATGCAAAACCGTCTTCGAACTTTATGTCGTAGCGAACTTCCACAGATTGGAGTGGTGCATCAAAGTCAAGTTTCCACTGGGCACCATTTTTCGCAGGCCCAAACGTATGGGCTGGAAATGCCACGGCAAGTGCCATGTTGCCTGGCTCAGTTTCAACAATTGACACTCGTCGTTCCTGCACTCCATCTGACCAGAGCGGGTTGTTCCAATGGTTGTCAAGTTGGTCTTCTGTGTAGATGCCCGGATTCGCACCCTCAAAGTCTTCAGTGAAAACAAGAGTTCCTGATCCTTGCGCAGGCGATGCTGATTTTTGATGAGGTCGATCTTCACATCGACTGTCACCGACAGAGAGCAGAAAAATGAGTACAGCACTTGCAGTTCGTGAGTTCTTGTTTTTCATGGTGTTGTTCGGCCTCGTTGCCAATCGATGAGACATGATTGGCGATCTGTGTTAGTCAGGACGTTCTCGCTCACAATAAGACGTTTTGAATCGTTATGGCCTCGACTCCGCTGATTTTTTCGCCAGTGTCAGGTGATTCGATTTGCCTTCTTTCTCGATCTGACGCATGATACGATAGACGTTGCAAACAGTTCAGAAGGTATTCACCACATGATTGTATCATCCATGGTCAATCACCCCTGCTTATGAACAATTACACGCAACTTTCTCGTCGTCAATCCCTCAAAGCGGTAGGATTTTCTCTGGCACTTCCTGCGTTGGAGTGCTTTGCTGATGCTGAACAACATCATCATGCCAAGGCAGAACGGCTTGTCTGCATAGGAACGTATCTTGGCTTTCATCAGCCAGCATTCTTTCCCGTACAAGCCGGGCGAGCGTATGAGTTACCCGCGCTCCTCAAGCCGGTCGCTGAGCATCGCAATGATTTCACAGTGTTTTCTGGTCTTGACCATCGAGCTCCCAATGGGCACCGAGCGTGGAACAACTTTCTTTGTGGGCAAGATCCAAACACATACTCCTTAGACCAGATGGTCGCAGATCAGATTGGTCAGCAGTCTCGGTATCCGTCCGTTCAACTCAGTGCTGGGAAAGCCAGCCGAACCATGAGTCATACGAGGAGAGGTGTGGCACTTCCTATGATTCAGCGGCCATCAGTCCTGTACAGCAAGTTGTTTGCGTCGGCAGAAGATCAAGCTCGAATGGAGTATCTGCTTCGGTCAGGACATAGTGCGCTGGATGTCGTACTCGCTGATGCAAAGCGATTGCAGAAGAATGTTTCTTCGATCGACAAAGCGAAACTCGGTGAATATTTTGACTCACTGAGGGAAGTCGAAAAAAGAATGACACGACAGATTGCATCTGTTGGTGATCCTGTACCTGAAACGAGCTATCAACTGCCCGATTACGACCCAGTGGCACCGACGCTTCAGCTTGAAGCGGAAACGTTGATGTACGACTTGATGGCACTTGCGTTGGAAACCAATTCAACTCGAGTCATGACCTTGTTTATTGGTGGGCTTGGACAAGTGTTTACAATTAATGGTCAAACGTTACAGGCTGGGTACCACGCGCTGTCGCATCATGGAAATGACCCCGATGCCATTGCTGACCTTATTAAGGTCGAAACTGAACACATGCGGTGCTTCAATCGTTTCTTGTCTCAACTTAAGTTGAAGACCGACGCTCATGGACGGTCGTTACTCGATAGTACGATTGTGCTTCTTGGAACAGGAATGGGTGATTCTAGTCGGCATGCCAATTCTAATTTGCCCACACTTGTTGCGGGTGGTGGTTTTGACCACGGCCAGCATATTGCGATCGATCAGAAGTCCAATGACCGTCTGCTGCTTGGTGATCTCTACATTACGCTGATGCAACAGCTTGGAATGGAAGTTGATCAGTTCTCCAATGCAAATCGCAACTTGAACCAACTATTTGGTTAGATCAATGCGACACAGCCTTTGTATTCTGTTTCTGCTGGCTCCTGCCTTCTCGTGTGCTGCCGACCAACTGCCTGAAGCACCGTTGGCATTTGTCCAGAGAAACTGTCTCGACTGTCATGATGCGGAGACTCAGGAAGGAGACGTGAACCTTGATGTCCAAACTGTCGACTGGCGTCGTCAGGACAATCGTTTGTTGTGGGAACGTGTGCTTGATGCTTTGACGTCTGGCTCCATGCCACCAAAGGATCATGATCAGCCATCAATAGACGAACGGGCGACTATTGTGGCCTGGATTGATGACATGATGATTTCGAATGCACCGATTGGTGGCACGCTACCGCGACGGCTCAATCAAGTCGAATACAAAGCAACTATTGAATCTATTTTCAACCTGAAGAACTTCTCGTTGCCAGAGGGGTTTCCTGCTGATCGTGAGCTTCATGGCTTTGACAACCTTGGTGAGGGCCTTGTGCTTTCACCGCCACTGCTTGATGCCTATGCCGAAACAGCACGACGTGTTGCCGATGAGATTTTTCCACCTCGACGACCGGCTTCTGGGCCTGTGACGTATCGTGCAGCAGCCGAAGATCTCATCATCAGCTATTCATCGTCAAAAGTTGTGGACGGTGCCATGCGTCTGGGAATGAAATGTGATGCTATTCATCGAAGTTGTACATGGCCTAGCCGCATTGAAGCGAGCGTGTCGGGTATTTATACCGTGACGGTTCGGCTGTCGACGTTTCGTCCAAAAGGTGACAAATCAATGATCGCGAAGATCTTTGCTCGTGATGTCGCTAGCAACGATGGTGTGTCTCATAAAAGCCTGCGGTTACTAAAGGAGATTGAGGTCAACAATGAGTCGCCTGAGGTATTCATGTTTGATGCTACTCTCTTCGAGGGTCAGACAATTGTCTTGCACTGGGCAAACGCAACACTCGATAGCGACCGAGGGGACAGAGCCGAACTACAACAGTTTTTCCGAAAAAAGAATGAGGAGAATCCGAGATATCTTGATGCCTGGCATGCAATGGTGACTGGGGAGAAAGGCCAGGGATTTCGTGGTGGGATTGGTTGGGAGCGAGTGAAGATGCAATTGGGCCGAAGCGATCTCCCCGAGATTTCAGCGAAACAAGAGGAAGCATTGTTGAAGAAGATTGCGGGAAACCCAGTACTGTATGCAGAAACAGTTGTTTTTGATGTCTTTGAAAATGGGCCAGCCTTGGAAATCCATGACCTGTCTCTTGAGGGACCACACCGAGTCGTTGATGGTCCACATGATCTCGAACTGCAGAAAGTACAGAGTCGATTTCTCGGGAATCACACACATCCTGAAGACACCATCCGATCATTTCTCACCCGAGCATTTCGTCGTCCGGCCGATGTTTCTACCGTCAAGCATTGGCTACATCTCTATGAGCAGCATATTGCTTTGAATCATTCGCCTGAACAGGCAATGCATCTCGTGATTCGCACTGCGTTGATTTCGCCTCGGTTCCTCTACCGTTGTCTGCAGGATGGCCCCCTAGATGGCTTTGATCTCGCAACGCGACTGTCATATTTTCTCACGGGTCGACCGGCCGATGAGGCACTCTTAAAAAAGGTTGGCAGACTATCTGAGCAGGGAGCATTGCGATCGCAGGCCGAGCGTCTGCTGCCCAGTCGTGCCTCGTCTCCAATGATTGTGAACTTTACTGGACAATGGTTAGATACACGCCTGCTGTCTGAGATTATGCCCGATCCGAAATTCAATTTTTCTGTTGGAGATGAAAAAAGTGCATCCTCAGAAGTGGAGTATTTCTTCTATGAGATGCTTAAAGAAAACCGGCCAATGAAAGATTTTATTGACCCAAACTTCACATGGACTTCTGCTCGAATAGCAGAGAATGTTTACGGACTGAAGGATGGATTTGACAAAAAGAAGGCGAATGTCGTTCATCGTATTTCACTCCCTCGGGGAGGTCGAATCGGTGGCGTACTTGGACAATCTGCCGTCATGATGGTGACAGCCAACGGAGTTGATACACAACCAGTACTGCGAGGTGTATGGGTTCTCGAGAACATCCTTGGTGCACCGCCGCCACCGCCGCCAAAAGGTGTGCCACCCATTACGCCAGATACAACAGGTGCCAAGACCCCTCGTGAGTTGCTTTCATTACACACATCTGAAACCTCATGTGCAGGATGTCATCGTAAGATTGATCCTGTCGGATTTGTTTTGGAGAACTTCGACCCCGTTGGACGATGGCGAGACAACTGGCCCGAGATTGATGTGCCAATTAATGCTTCAGCGACACTTGCAGATGGAACAGAGATTCGCGATATCGTCGACTTCAAGGCATGGCTTGTGGAAAACATCGACCAGTTTTCAGAATGCCTTGCTGAGAAACTTATGACCTACGCCACTGGCCGAGTTCCAAACTACTCGGAACGCAAGGAAATCAACGCGATCGTGGAGGCAAATCAGCGAGCAGGCATGGGGTTTCGCGACTTGTTGCTTGCGCTCATTGAAAGCGAAACCTTCAGGACGAAGTAATTATTAAGAAGGGTCTGAACAGATATATTGTCCTCTTGTTGTATATACTATGTCTGTACAGTTAGGTGTGTTTCGGAACGCTCATGATTTTCTAGTTCAGTTGATTAGAGTTGCCATGGTTGTTGCTCGCTGGCTCCGCTATTTGTTTCTGATGAGTGCTGCTGTTGCGACACTCACGAATGCCATCGCGTGCGCAGACTTTGACATCCAGGATCTTCAGAGAAGAATTTACTCAACGATCAAAGCAGTGAAGCCAGCTGTCGTCTCAGTCGGGCAACGCGGCGGTACGTTTAGTGGTGTCATCGTTAGTCAGGAAGGACATGTACTGTCAGTGGGCCACGCTGTGAGTCCAGGTGGTCGCTATCAGATTACGTTGCCGGATGGCCGGCGACTCCCTGCACGTGGGAAAGGATCCAATCCGCGAGCGGATTGTGCCCTTTTGCAGATAACGAGCAAGGTTGATGACCTTCCTTTTGTTGAAATGGGTGAGTCAAAGGCCTTGGTTCGTAACCAACCGTGCCTGAGCATCAGTTTTCCTGGGGGCCAGGGTACACGTGGCGTTCCTCTCGTACGATTCGGCCGAATCGTACGTACCAGCCGTGGCGATAGCATGCTGCAGTCAACAGCCTTGATGCAGCCTGGCGATTCTGGTGGTCCACTCTTTGATCTTCAAGGAAGGGTAATTGGTATCCATTCCCGGATCGGAAGAAGTATGGAACGGAACTATGAAATACCAGTTGATACCTTCAAAAAGTTCTGGAGCGAACTCAACCGTGAGCAGACTTTTACGCAATCCGGACCACCTGTGCCAAAACTAGGTTTCCGTGGCTCCGAACTGGACGATGGTTCTGGTATCGAAGTTATGAATATTTACGACGGAATGTTGGCTGCGAAATATGGCATTCAGCCAAAAGATATCATTCAAACGGTCTATGATCAGCAGACACCTTCTATTGAGGAATTACGAAAAGCTCTGATAGCAGCCCGAGACGAGGGAGCAGAAAAAATTGGAGTCACAGTCTTGCGAGCGGAAGAGAAGATCGATCTCAACATGCCGTTCAAAGTCGAGAGGGAAGCAGCGCCAAAAGTAGAACTACCGGACTACGAGAAAAAGAAGTTTGCTCAACCAAACGCCATAGATGAACTTGCAAACCTTCCCAAACAATTTGCTGAATTAGAGTCACAACTCGATGATGAATGCGTGAAAATTCGTAGCACCTTAAGCGATGAGGATGACGTAATCATTCTGGGGACGTTGATCAAAAACACACCGTTTATCGTCAGTAAGAGTTCGATGGTGCATCAAGAACCGACTGCTGAAGTGTCGGGAACCAAGGTGCAACTCGAGATTGTGACTCGTGACAGCAAGAATGACTTGGTGTTGTTGCGATCGCCCACCACGCACGAGATAGGAGTCGATATCAAGGATCGATCTGACAATGCATACAAGGCCGGTTTATTCGTACTGACACCCGATCCCACAGGTCAGGGAGTTGTAAGTGTTATCGGCTGTCAGGTATTTGAGTCTCAAAAACAACAGAGTCGAGGTTATCTAGGGGTGATGCCTGCCGACTACGAGGATAGAGCTGGCGCCATACTCCGCGAGGTCACCAAGGATGGGGCGGCTGAAAAAGCTGGCTTGGAGGTCGGTGACGTCGTGACGAAACTCAACGATCAAAAAATTAGAACCCAAATGGAACTGCGACAATTTCTGGGAACAGTCGATCCCAACGATACGATTGTCGCGGTGATCATGCGAGGTGAAGAAGAGTTGAAAAAGACAATCAGGCTGGGGGCGTTTCCATCCCTCTCAGGGCATGCAGCAGACAATATGGAAAAGAGTGGGCGTCGTGATGGCTTTCGTCAGGTCATCTCGCACGATGCCGACATACAACCGTCCAATTGTGGTGGACCGCTCTTTGACCTAAGCGGTCATTTCTTGGGTCTTAATATTGCTAGGAACAGTCGGGTCCGGAGCTACGCCATCACACCGATAGTCGTCAAAAATTTTGTTGAACAACATTCGATTAAGTGATGAATGGTAGTCGGTTAATAGGGTTTCGCATGGTAGGCTCATGGGCCTCTTCTTCCAGTGACATGGTGTACGATGATCGCTTCATAGATCGTTTTGATCCTTCAGGACTTCGTAATGGCTTTTCCGTTTCCAGTCTTATTTCTGTTGCTCTGCTCTGGGCTTCTACTGTTTCAGCCATATGAGCTCACGTCAGCCGCTGATAATATTGAACACATCAATCTTCCGGTCCGCATTCATCGCTTTCGCTCGGTACACGAGCCTCGGCTCAACTGCTCGATGAGTGACGATGACATACGAGAACAAATGAAAGCGGTAAATGAAACATGGAAACAGGCATCGATTCACTGGCATATTGAATCGATTCAAAATATGACACCCCAGGCAACTGAATCATTTGTCCATGCCCTGTCCCAGAATCGTGAAAAAATTGCACCGGCTCTCATTGCGAATACCCAGCGTGAAAATCTTCTTGCCAATGGGTTTAATGTTGTCATAGCTGAGGACTTTGAGAAAACAATCGGTGGAGTTTTTATTCCAAAACCCGATGGTGTTGTCTATTTCGCAACGCGGGGACCAAAAGGAGTGCAGACACCGGCTGTACTTGCCCATGAACTGGGCCATGCCCTTGGTCTACCACATACAATTTTTGAAAAGAACAATAATTTGATGATGGGGGCAGGACCGGGTCGAGTACCAACTCGTGTCAAACCGCTAACGGAGTCGCAAGCAGCAATTGCTCGAACATATGCCAGACAAGGTAAACCATTTCAGCCACAAAGAATGAGAGGCCCTCAAGGAAGTCCGGCTGAGGTTTTTCGCATTCTTGATTCCACAGGAAGCGGTTTGCTTCGCGTAGAAAATGCTCCGAAGGAGTTTCGTGAATTTACGCGTGAGTTTTTTCGAAAGGCATCGCGGTCACCAACTGACACGATTACACAAGATGAATATCAAATCATTACGGAGTACCAACGAGGCAATTCAAACCGTAGGGCACTCGGGCCAAACATTGTTCCACAAATTTTATTGCGCTTTGATTCAAATCGTGATGGAATTCTCACACGAGAGGAAGCAAATAACCCTCGCTCCCTTGTGTTTCGACAATTCAATCAATGGGACACCAATGGTGATCAACAACTGACACAGATGGAAATGGAAGAGGCGCTCAGCAA
>CAXFJI010000064.1:0-9819 GCA_964003275.1 uncultured Planctomycetaceae bacterium | reverse complement strand
GAGATGTCCTGCGAGTTCCACACTCCCATGAGAATGTTTTGTGTCAATCAGGATTCGTATGACATCGCCATCAAGAACTTTTCCGATGGGTCCGCCTGCGAGACCCTCAGGGCCGACATGACCAACGCATGCTCCCGTCGATACCCCTGAAAATCGTGCATCGGTGATAAGGGCAACCTGGCTCCCAAAGGCAAGCTGCTTGATGGCTCCAGTGACCTGATACGTTTCCTCCATGCCTGTCCCCATCGGCCCAATGCCAACGAGAACAACGACATCTCCCTGGCGGATGTCACCTGCTTTGATGGCTTTCATGGCAGATGATTCGCTGGTGAAGACACGTGCTGGCCCGGTATGTTCATAGATACCATCATCACTGATTCTATCTGGACTAATCGCAGTCGCTTTCACGATAGCACCCTCTGGCGCCAAAGTGCCACGCAAGAATGCTGTTGTTCCACACATCCCCCGCCTCGTTGCCTGCTCGGGAGACATGATGACATCCCCAGCCTCAACACCATCAAGTGCGTGAAGCATGTCGCGAAACCGTTGCCGACGACGACTTGTTCGCCAGACATCTAACTGTTCGGCAAGCGTGACTCCCAGAACTGTTTTGACTGTTGTGTCGAGAAGACCATGTTCCTCAAGATGCATCATGACTTCAGGAACACCTCCTGCCATGAACACCCGTACCGTTGGATGATGAATAGGCCCATTGGGCAATACACTTACCAAACGTGGGGTCTGCTGATTCACACGAATCCAATCGTCAATCGTCGGAGCGCTCAGCCCAGCAGCATGTGCGATAGCCGGAATGTGAAGAAGGAGATTTGTTGAACCCCCGAATGCTGCATGGACGACCATGGCATTTCGGAGACTGGCTGCCGTCACGATCTCGCCAGTCGTTCGGCCTTGTTTGCTAAGTCCAATCAGTCTTCGAGCTGATCGAATGGCCACATCTGTCCAGACCGGCTGGCCACTGGGTGCTAATGCGGCATGGGGAACGGTCAAACCGAGTGCTTCAGCAACCACCTGAGCAGTAGCAGCGGTCCCAAGAAATTGACACCCTCCGCCAGGGGAGGCGCAGGCCCGGCACCCAAGATCAGCCGCCTCATGAAGTGTCAGTGTTCCATGTACGTACCGTGTGCCAATCGTTTGTATCGTGCCTGCATCCTCTCCGTGCCGTGGAGGCAAGGTAACACCTCCAGGCACAATGACTCCCGGCAAATCAGCCATCCCGGCAATCGCCATCAGCATGGCCGGAAGACCTTTGTCGCATGTTGCAATACCTAACACGCCTTTTCGCTGGGGGAGGGAACGACCCAATCGTCTCAACACGATTGCTGCGTCATTACGGTATGGCAGGCTATCGAACATACCTATCGTGCCTTGCGTCCGACCATCACACGGATCTGAACAAAACCCCGCAAATGGAATAACACCAAGCCGCCGGAATTCTTCCGCTGCAGCCTGAACCATCAGACCTATCTCCCAATGGCCAGTGTGGTATCCAAGTGCAATGGGAGCACCATCGGAGGCGCGTACGCCACCCTGTGTTGACAAAATGAGATACTGGGAATCCCCCGACCTTTGTGCACTCCACCCCATGCCGACATTCTGAGATAATCCGAAAAGGTCTCCACTTGGATGTTCCCTGAGCATGGCATCCGTAAGCGGAAGTTCTCCCGGTGGGCCGTCCGAGGACGTCTTGATATCGTAGATGCGAGCATCATCATCTGAGAGAGCATCCGATGCATTCATTGCACGTTTCCCTGGACTGAGATGGAGTATTCGGTTGTCAAATACGCTGCAGCTACTTCTACCATTTTAACTCAACTCCCTGTCGGCAAAACGCTCAGGGCACATTCTTGAGTCCATCGCCTGCCGTCAATATATTGCGTTACTTTTTGTTGTATATAGACAAGAGACGTGTATCCATGAAAATACGCCCCCATTGTCGATATGCGTTGCTTTTCCAGCGTTCCATCATTACCGCTCAGTCACTGCGTTCAATGAAATAGAGACCATGAGTTCAAGCATGAACATTGAAGACGTTCCCCGTCTCTGTAAATATTCTCTTGACGTGAAAACATCCACCCCCCGACTGGGCGTGACCTTCGATGGTACGCAGATCCATGACCTCCCAAGCACGCACATTGGCTCTCTTTCTGATATTTTAGAATCTGACAACCCTGTGGAAGTGGTGCGCAGCGGACTGACTCACTCGCATGAGGAACATGCTGTCAGCGACGTAACACTCCTTCCTCCAGTCGATCATCAGGAAGTCTGGGCTGCAGGGGTCACCTACCTACGAAGCAAGTCCGCTCGCATGGAAGAGTCTGACTTCAGTGCAACGGCATATGATCGCGTGTATGACGCACCACGACCTGAGATCTTTTTTAAGTCCCTCGGGCAGAAAGTTGTTGGACCGGATGATGCCGTTGGCATTCGAAAAGACGCCCAATGGAATGTGCCAGAGCCAGAGTTGGCCCTTATCATGAATGCCAATGCACAACTCGTCGGATGCACCATTGGAAATGACATGAGTTCACGTGATATTGAGGGCGAAAACCTTCTCTATTTGCCTCAGGCCAAAACCTACGCACGTTCGTGTAGCCTCGGCCCATGGATCGTCCTCACAAGCAATGAAAACGATATCCGGGAATGGACAATTACGATTTCAATTGTGAGAAATGGCAGCGAGTGCTTCTCCGGAAAGACACAGATCAATCAAATCAAGCGATCATTTTCAGAACTCATGTCCTATCTGTGGCAATCTCAGACATTTCCCCATGGGGTGGTGTTACTCACAGGCACAGGTGTTGTGCCTGATGAATCCTTTACATTGAGCACTGGTGATCAGATTGTGATCGAAATCAGTGGTATCGGTCAGCTTTCAAATCATGTTGTTGTAGTCTAATTTTTCTCTCCTCTCTGGGTCTATCATGGCTGACTTTCATGGCTCAAACTTTGTGGCTGGAGCACTCAGGACATCAACTCGCACGTACAGTGTTATCAGCCCAGTTGACAGCACAGAACTTCCAGGGGCTTTTTCAATCGCATCACTTGATGATGTTGATCTCGTCATGAACGAAGCAAGAAAAGCCTTTGAAATATTTGCTCTTTCTGACCATGAGCTACGTGCATCATTCCTTGAAACAATTGCTGATGAAATTCTGAATGCAGGGGAGGATCTCATTGAGCGGGCATCTGCAGAGACTGCACTTCCAGTCGCACGTCTCACTGCCGAGCGCGCTCGAACAGTTGGGCAACTCAGACTCTTTGCAACAATGGCTCGGGATGCAACGTGGGTGGATTCCAGAATTGACACCGGCCAACCTGAGCGCGAACCAATCCCACGTCCGGACATACGCCGCATGAAGCAGCCGATTGGGCCTGTTGTTGTGTTTGGCAGCAGTAATTTTCCTCTTGCCTTCTCTGTTGCTGGTGGTGATACCGCAAGTGCCTTCTGCACTGGCAACCCTGTTGTTGTGAAAGCACATCGGGCACATCCTGGCACCTCTGAGCTGATTGCATCGGCCATTCGCAGAGCTGTTACTGCGTGTGATCTCCCGCCCGGTGTATTTTCAATGATACACGGGGAAGGTCGTAGTATCGGACAGGCTCTTGTCAAACATACCGAAACGCAGGCCGTTGGTTTTACTGGCTCCTACGCAGCGGGCCGTGCCTTGTGTGATGCTGCGGCAGCACGAACAAGACCTATTCCTGTCTTCGCAGAGATGAGTAGCCTCAATCCACTCTTTCTCCTCCCAGACGCACTGTCAACTCACTGTTCTGACATTGCAAAAGGTCTCGTAGCCTCCGTGACACTTGGAGTTGGGCAGTTCTGCACAAAGCCGGGACTGGTCTTCGCAACAGAAGGGCCAACACTCGACGCCTTCCTGGCATCCGTCTCAAAAGCGCTGGCTGAGATAACACCATCATCCATGTTGACTCGCGGTATTCTGCAATCCTACGAGTCGTCACGAGATACCATTGCAGGTGATACAAGCACCATGGTCGTTGGGGCATCGTCGGCAGGTCACGATCCTTCTAAAACACAGGCTGGCGCGAGCATTATGATGACGGATGCAGAAACGTTTCTTGCACGCCCACATCTTGCTGAAGAGGTTTTCGGTCCGTTCAGTCTCATCATCAAGGCCCAATCGACAGCTCAATTCGAAGCAATCGCCCAACAACTCAATGGACAACTGACTGCAACTGTTCACGGCACTGAAAAAGATCTTGAGGAAGCCCGGAATCTTCTCCACATCCTGTCTCACAAGGCAGGACGGCTGATTCTCAATGGGTTTCCTACTGGCGTTGAGGTATGCCATGCAATGCAACACGGAGGACCGTGGCCTGCGTCGAGTGATTCTCGATTCACGAGTGTTGGATCTGCTGCACTTGAACGATTTATTCGTCCTGTGTGTTATCAGGGTTTCTCTCAAGAACTGCTACCACCTGCTTTGCAGGATGGTAATCCACTCGGGATGAATCGGATGGTCGACGGTGTCGTGGGGCATCATTAGCGGGGTTCATTCAAACGAGTGACTTGCTTTTTGAGAGCTGTTGACCCAGAACATACCCAAACACTGCCAGGCCGAGGCCCCAGAAATCCGACGGAATCCTTGTGACATATGACAAGGGAACGTGAGAAGACAGGGAGGGAAGATTTTCGAGGATAAAGACAATAAGCCAACCGGAAAAACCAAGAATCATTGATAACACTGCAGGCAGTGGACCTCGTGGCCGCCCATAGATGCCCATAACGACTGGAACAAAGAGAGCAACCAGCTGAATGGAAAGTGCAACATCAAGCAGCTCCATTAATGACTTTCCCCACATCGCAAGAAGAATGCCACCAATCGAGACAAGCACGACACAGAGCCGATCCCGTACAAGCGGTGATGCGTGAAACACATTCAGTCGCGAAAAAAGGTTGTGTCCGAGAATGGTTGCCGGGGCGAGTACAGCACTTGTGGCTGTAGAGACAACCATTGAAACAACAGCGACAACAAAGACAACAAGCATCCCGGTCGAGAGATATTGACCTGCAAGAAATCCAACAGGGTCAATTGACTGTCCAGGATGTGTTACGAGTGATGCAAGCCCCAACGTCACAGGAATCATCCCAAAAAGAAGATATGCACATCCAGCAAAAATACATGCATACATTGCCGTGTTTGCACTCTTTGCAGCAAAGGCACGCTGCTGTAAGTCCTGTCCAGGAATATTACCAAAAAGCCCCGTGGCCCATGCTCCCAACCAGGCCAGTACAACCGTATATGACATGTCCACCGGGAGCAGACGGAGGTGATTCGGATAGGTGTCACCCACCTGCTGATAGACACGCACCAAACCCTGGAGAGCATCTCCGTTGCCCAAACGCGGATCTGACAACGCAGATATCAGCAACACCACAAGCCCACCAAGCGCGACAAGCACCTGAACAGTATCGGTGAGCGTCACTGCCCACATACCGCCTATAAGTGTGTAGAGAAGCGTGACCGCCGCGACAACCACAATACCTGCGGTCAGTGGAATCTCAAAATAGAGTTCCAGCAGTCGTGCCAGTGCCGTGTACTGCAACGCTACCCAGGAAAAATACGATGGCACCTGAATACATGCTCCGACAACCTCGGCTGATGGACCATATATCTTTCGATAAAAATCCGCCATGGTAAACAGACCCATGCGCCAGAGAGGCCTGGCAAAAAATATCCCAGATAAGACAAGCGTTCCTGCACAGGCAAATGGGTCAAGCACCACACCGAGGAGGCCGTCCTCACGCGCGGCTTCCGCCGCAGCAAACATGGTCGCTGCACCAAACCATGTGGCAATCAGCGTTCCCCATGCCAAAAACAACGGAAGACGCCGACCAGCAACCAGATAGTCTTCCTCATTTTTCACCTGCCTACTGGCATAGAGGCTGATGCCAAAGAGGAGCATGACGTATCCGATCAGCGCGCCCGCGAGCAACTGAACCTCAGTGGAGGGCAGATCCAACTGTGGTATATCTGATTGAGCACATGGTAGATGGAACGCAACATTCATGCTTGATGATCCGAACAACACTGTCAGAACCTCATATCACAGGCTCCCGCCTTCAGCCTGAACTTCCACCCACGATTTGCACCCGTCGTAGTCATGACTCCAAGGAGACGTCAGCGGTTGTGGCAAAGCACGAACGGACACTTCAAGAACATGTAACTCATTCTTCCATCGATGAAATCGCTCCGACACTACAGCGTCGGACCAAATATGCCGGCCACGGAGTTGCGAGACAACATCAAGCGATGTGACGCGTGATGACCGCACGATAGTGGCTTCATGCGTAAAGACAACAGACCCAGACGGTGGGCGATCGGATTCAATCCCAATAAACAGATCCTGTGCCTCGGGAATAATGCAGTCTTTTGACTGATGCAGAAACGTTGGTAGAAGGTAAAAGGAATCGTGATCAACACGAAAGGTTCCGCCGTCTTCAACAATACCACCCTTCCGCAGAATGACATCCTGTCTGCCCGAAGCGAGTGCTCGGCAGACAACGGCCCATTCTTTGAAGGCGAATGGCATATTTTGGAACACCCGGACGCTACTGCCCCCGGACAAAGATACTTTCAGCCGTGAATTGAACGATTGGCAGCGCTAGCTTTGGATTGAACACGGCAACCCCCTTTACCACAACGTCACTTCCCTTTGAGATGTCAAATAATTCCCGTGAATCAATCGGTATCACCTGACCATCTCCACCAACGAATTGCACCGCCACCATGGGTGTACTTGCCATTCGCTTCTTACAAAAAGGACAGTTGTCTGCGTCATGACCTGGTTGCTTTGCATGATCATCTGCAGGAATTTCCATGAGCACGAACGATGCTTTATTTTCCAAAAATGGCTCCATGCCTCGTGCCCCAAGTCGCCCAGCAAGCACAATCGACTGAGGCTTGTTCGCTGGGCCCTTCATAAGAGCCTGCTTTGCAGCTGTTGGAGACAATGCTCCTGCAGGCTCCGCCTGAAGAAGCAGTTTGTTCCGAACACCAGCCGCATCAAGCGCCTCAGCTGATGCCACCATTGAGAAACATGCTACACCTGCTATGAATACCCCCAGCCGTATGTGACGCATCATCGTTTCTGCCTTCCTTATTTGTCAGCACTGTCGCCGTCAGCGGATCCTTCTGCTTCTTTTACTTCGGCTTCTTTGGCCGTTTCCTTGACTGTCTCTTTCACTGATTCTGCCGTTTTTGACACTTCTTCCTTTACAGACTCTGCTGCTTTTTTGACTTCTTCTTTGACTGCCCCAGCTGCTTCAGTGATTTCTTCCTTGACTGCCTTCGCTGTCTTTTGCAGTTCGTTTATCGCCTCCTCAATCTGAGGCTCATGCTTGAGATAATCAATCTTTTTTCTGACTTCTTCATCGCCGGAGTGAATCGCTGCGTCAAGCTTGTCAAAGCAATCAAAAATCTCATCGAGTGCTTTATTCTTTGCCACCTTGACGTCTTCGGAAAACTTTCCGGAATCGACAAACTTCCGGATGTCTTCAACGAGGTGACCGACCTTATGCACATAAACGTCAGCGCCCTTAACGTTTCCATCAGCAAGTGACTTCTTCACGCTCGCGCAGAGTTCTTTCAAGTCCTCTAATGCAAACTCCATGGAAGCGGGAGCAGCATGGGCACCTTCGTCGTGATCATGCCCGTGTTCGTCGTGATCATGCCCGTGGCCGTCGTGATCATGCCCGTGGCCGTGCGTTGCTTGATTCGCGGTAGCAGTGGAGGCTGGTTGTGCAGGAGGGGTTGGTGCACAGCCTTGAACAGAAAAAAGCACTGCAGCAACCGTACCTAGTAGATAACTCGTTAGTGTCAAATGTCGACTCATCAGAAACAGACCTCCAGGACTCAAAAAATTCAAAACAGCAAGATGCGGGCAATCACAACTCAAACCCGAAAACGATTTCAAACCTTATATTACTCATTCCGGAAAGACTGAAACAAGCCCCATTTCTCTTTTGGTGGTACCCCATGCCTGAAATCATTTCTACTCATGCGCAACCGCTCTATTTGCGACCAGACACACTAACGAGTGATCAACGAGGGTAATCGGTGATGACGTATCAATCAGGGGACCGTTCCCACCAGGGATGATGTCATATGGAGCTGGCTTGGCTGTATTGATGAACGAATGCCATTGCAGGTCTTTGAGCACTGCTGATTGGGGGAAAGCAAATTCGCAGTGCTCGTTTCCTGCGTGACACAGTATCATGACATGCTGCGGAACACCATCAATTCCTCCGGCGGAAAGATCAATCGCCGTATGAAGCTTTTCATTTGACGGTGCACCAAAAAAACACGTAAGACTGGTATCAGCAGCGCACCAGTCAACATGCATACCCTCAGGAGTGAACCATTCCACATCTGGTATGACTCCATCCGCAGAGCGACCTCCTTCCAAAAAAGCGCGTCGTCGGAGTGTTGGATTCGAAAGCCGAAAATGAATGAGTTCACGAACAAACCGCAACAGATTGGCATGTGATTCAATCAACTGCCAGTCGAACCATGACAATGGATTGTCTTGGCAATATGCGTTGTTATTTCCTTGCTGCGACCGTTGACACTCATCACCTGAGAGCAGCATCGGGACGCCTTGACTGAGAAAAAGAGACGCCAGCATATTTCGTATTTGACGCTCTCGTAGTGATCTCACATCAACACGGTCTGTCCAACCCTCGATTCCGTAATTCTCTGAATAATTATTATTTTCACCGTCTCGATTTCCTTCGCCGTTGAGTTTATTGTGTTTCTCCCGATAGCTCACAAGATCATGTAGCGTGAAGCCGTCATGAGACGTCACAAAATTAATCGAGTGAAATGGCTGTCGGCCAGTCTCACCGTAGAGATCACTCGACCCAGCTAACCGAGTTGCAAGATGACCTGTCTGATTATGATCTCCTCTCCAATATTTTCGAAGATCATCCCGATACCGTCCATTCCACTCAGCCCAACGCAGTGAGGCAAAAGTGCCCACCTGATATGCACCGGCTGCATCCCACGCCTCGGCAATAATCTTAGTGTCCGCAAGCATAGGATCCTCTGTAATCACCTCAACAATAGGCGGATTTGGAAGCATCTCACCATTGCGATCACGCGAAAGAATACTTGCAAGATCAAATCGGAAACCGTCAACGTGATACGTATGCACCCAGTGCCGCAAGCATAGAAAAATGAGTTCTCGAACAATGGGGTGGTTGCCATTGATGGTATTGCCGCAGCCCGAAAAATTTCGGTACGTGCCACCCCCCTCATCCAACATGTAGTAGACACGATTCTCCAATCCCTTGAATGAAAATGTTGGGCCAGATTCATTCCCTTCTGCAGTATGATTGAACACAACATCGAGAATCACTTCGATCCCTGCAGCGTGAAGCGCCCGCACCATTTGCTTGAACTCTTTGACTTGGGCTCCCGGTTCCCTTCCCGACGCATACCCGCGATGCGGCGCAAAGAATGCTATTGGGTCGTAGCCCCAATAGTTCTGTTGTTTCATGGAATCTCGTGTTAGGGCTTCAATCGGAAATTCATGAACGGGCATGAGTTCAACGGCCGTAACGCCGAGGGATTGCAGATAAGGAATCTTTTCAATAACGCCAAGATACGTTCCTGGGTGCGAGACATTACTTGTAGGGCTTTTTGTAAATCCTTTTACATGCATCTCATAGATCACTGTATCTGCAAGGCCGCGACAGAGGTGGCGATCACCTTGCCAATCAAATGATTGATCTATCACGACACATTTGGGGGGTCGCACCATCCCGTCATCATG
>CAXFJI010000063.1:0-9830 GCA_964003275.1 uncultured Planctomycetaceae bacterium | reverse complement strand
CGTGGCCGAGAGATTATGCTCATAGCGGTATGGATAATTCATGTGATTGTGCGACACGGCGTATTAATGCGATAGCATGTGATCGATCCGCAATCACATTTTCAATGTATATATGGTGGGAAAAGCTATGCAGAATTCTTCTATACAGGGTGTCTTGACGCCTCTTGTTGTTCCATTTGATCATCACGGTGCAATCAATGAGCCGGAACTCCGGCGGTATATTGATTGGCTTATCGAACGAGGTGTACATGGACTGTATCCCAATGGATCGACGGGTGAGTTTACTCGCTTTACTGTGGAGGAGCGGAGGAATATTATCCGCATTGTCTGTGATCAAGTCGCTGGTCGCGTGCCAGTTCTTGCGGGTGCGGCAGAGGCAAATGTCAAGGAAACACTTGCTGCATGCGAGGCCTATTGTGGCTATGGGGCGCGAGCCGTTGCGATTGTGTCTCCTATTTATTACCGGTTATCTTCTGAAAGTGTCTTTGCATATTTTCGAGAGATTGCATCAAACAGCCCGATTGATGTGACGCTTTACAACATCCCAATGTTTGCCAGTCCTATTGATCTAGCAACGATTTGTCGGCTGGCAGAATTTGAACGAATTGTTGGCATCAAGGACTCATCTGGTGATCTCGCTGCGATGATGCGCATGATTCGAGAAGTGCGATTGATACGGCCTGACTTTGTCTTCATGACCGGATGGGACGCTGTGCTTGTACCCATGTTGCTTGCAGGATGCCAAGGTGGCACACATGCAACAAGTGGGGTGGTCCCGGAAGTGACACGTGCAATCTATGATCTCACGATGGCAGGCCAGATTCGCGAGGCATACATATTGCAGGATGAAATACTGCGATTATTTGACGCGGCATTTGATGCAGGTGACTTTCCTGAAGGCTTTCGACTTGCGGTCGGTGTTCGTGGCTTTGATGTCGGTCGTGGACGGCAGCCACTAACTGATGATCAGAAATCGAGACTGACCATGAGTGAAGCAAAGATCATGTCGCGGATTAAGGATATGCTTGAGAAGACCAAATCGATTATGAAAGAGACGACGGTTTGATGCTCAGTGCAATTGATGCTCTGGCCGTGAGTTGTTGATGGTTGGCCAATCGTGAACACGTAAACGATTATGGCTGAGGGGCGTCAAAGCTATAGGTTGGAAGATGCCGGTAGGGTACTTCTAGCGTCAGGAGTTGAAGCGTTGTAACGTACACTCTGCCACCATAGCGGCCCCATCTGTCTGGCGTTGCACCTGTGGGTGCCCAACTGCCAGCAAGTGGCCCCGATTGCTCCTGATGTTGCCGGAGCGTGTCAACGAGAGACTTATACCAGAGGTCCCATGCATCGCCGCCTGTATGCACAAGAACCTGCGATGCGTAATACCAGAGATAACAGTCTCGTGTTGTTCTCCCTGCCGTGACGTACGCGGGAATGATCGAAGCGAGAGAGGCGCTGTTATCAATGATTTCTTTATCGTCAGGCATCCATCCAGTGTGGAGTCGCATGAGAGTGCCCAGTGCATTCATGCATGCCATCGAAATTGGTGAAGGACGCTGCTCTGGTTTGTCCTTGTTGTAACGAAAACGGGCATAGGAAGGCCTGTTTTGAGATGGGGGAATGGTTGCAGCGTCAAGAAGTTCACGAACACCAACCAAGGTTTGCTCATTGACGTAAACACCTGCAAGTTTTCCTGAACGAAGGGCGATGACCATCCAGCCACTCACTGACAAGTCGGTATCACTTCGTGGGGTATATCGCCATCCCTTGCGGGTTGGGTGCTGACTAGATGTGATGAATGCGATGGCTTTGGTTGCGGCTGGCTGGATATGTGCATCGCCAGTCATGCCAACTGCCTCGCAGAGTGCCGTTGTGGCAATTCCATGGCTGTACATCCAGGCACAACTATTTGAAAGAGGATCTGATGAGAGATACAGGTCTCCGTCAGCTTTCTGTATGGATATGAGAAACTCAAGTCCTCTTCGAATTGTTTCAGCATAGGGTCCATCAAAATGATCATGACCAGCACCAAGAAAGCTCAGAAGGGCAAGGCCTGTCGCAGCCGTGTCGGAAGCGAGTCGGGGCTTTTCCTCATCGCGTATTCCTGCATATGATCCCAATTGCCAGCGACCATCAGCAAGTTGCGAACGTTTGAGAAAATCGAGACCTCTGTCCACCATGACATCAGCACGATGGGGTAATGGCTCACGTTTCATCCGCTTTTGAAACGGCATGGCGATATCGCGAACACGTCCTTCGGTTGGCAGCGCGATTGCATTCTTTCGCAGCAGTGTTGTTGTTTGCGGTGTTCCAGTGTCACTCAGGCTCTCAAGCCGTCTTCCAGGTGAACGTGCGATTAAGGATGCATCGGCCAGCGCCATGCCATCTGTGGAAAGTCCTTCATCAAAATGTTCAAAGGTTCCAAAAGCATTTTCAGCATCTGATCCATCAACAAGTCGTTCCCGAGAGCGGGATGCACTTGATCGTAGTCCTTGCACTCCAGATCTACGAGCAAAGGAGGGGGCTGCCACGCCCGGGATGGAGGCCAGCGTACCCATTGGTTCCCTCTGGTCATCTTGCCCAGTAACGCTCGTGACTTCGACTGCGGGGGGTATGTCTGTTGTGTTCTGAGAGTCACCAAGATTTCCACGTCCTAATGAAGCACGCCCAGGTGCATTGGAAGCGGATCCAGTTGGATACTGCCCACTGAGTGTATCGGTTCCCCTTCGAATTCCACGATTAACTGAATTTGTGATCATGGCAGTTCCCGAACCTTCATTTGAAGGTAACGTCCCCAATGCATCTTCAGTTGCATTGGTTTGACCGAATGTACTCCCAATGCCACCGGTTCGATTTACATTGGTCGGGCGGCCTTGGATTGCGGGTTGAAGAGAAACAGATGTGCCAGCGGTTGTTGAGGATCCGGTTGCAATATCACGTGATGCAAGGGCAGAAACATTTGAATTCGTATCAAACCTTTGTGTTGCACTTATGCCAGAACGTTGCAATGGTTCAATGTGTGATGTTGGCTTTGATGCCACATTACTTTGTTGAGTCGTTCCGCGTTGGCTCATCGAAGGGGTCGGCGTGACAGCACGAGAAGATCCATTGAGGTAGTCAAGTTCCTGACGCGTTCTGTCTGCTCGGGCGATTGAATAGCTTGTGACCGACTCAGTGGATGTCCGATTTTCGAGCGCGTCTCGAGGTTTGACCTGCGGTTGTTGTCGCGTTGAGGTTGGGGATTGTGGGGCAGATTGCATCACATCTGCCATCGTATTTGTGTTTGATGCAAGACGTGTGTCCATGTTCGGTTTTTGAATCGCGAGTGCCTTGGGCATGGGGACAGACGCTACTTCACTGGATGTCTCGGATGCATGTGGCCTCGGTGGTATTGAAGACTTTGGGAAAACAGCAACTTCTCGTGGTAAACGAGGTTTGATTGCGGTGTCACGCACCTCCCTGATTGCTTCAGGCGATTGCCGTTGTGGGAGCTTTGTGGCAGCTGCCTCAGGCTGCTCAATGGTCATTTTGAGAGATGGTACAGCACGCACAGGACCAGCTGATGGAGGCTTTGTCTGCGATTGTCTATCGACCGGGGTTGATTGGGAGGAGTTGCGTGGTGCCTGTCGTGTGCGCTGAGGCAGTTTGGCTTGAGGAGCCACCTGTTTCCCAGTATTGGTTGGTCGATGACGAGAGATTGTTCGGGATGGATCGGGAGTATTCTCTCGTTGTTCTCTGTCTTTCGAGAGGGGGAGATTCAGTGGCTGTTCATGAGCTGATGTATCAGCATGTGAGCGTGATACTTCAAGAGGGTAATCTCGTGCCTGCTTTGGCTTGAAAATATTTCGATTCTTGAGAGGTGTGTTGTCGGTTGGAAGTGAGAGAATGCCTAAACCGGTTCGGGTAAGACCAGCTGCAAGAAAAAGATGGAACACAATACTCAAAAAGGTTGCCAGCCGAAGCCCCATCCACTCATGCCGTGGCCGTTGCGTGGTGTCAGTGGTGCCAGACTTGATTGACATGGATGATTCTCAGTTATTGGCTTGCGTCATCTCGTGCGGATTGGACCTGATAATCTTCGATGCCAGCTTGCACACAGGCATTCATGGCTCCGACAACATATCGGTGGAGTGTGTTTTCGTCAGCACGAACAATCACCTGTTGTCGATCTGGGTTATCAGTGGCCGCCTGGACAAGAAGTGCTGAAAGGGCCTGGAGGGTGACTGGTTTCGCACCAGCGTAATAGTTGCCCTCTTGGTCGATATTGATGATGAATTCTGCTGGCTGAACCGTAAGGGGCTTGGCTGCACTGGCCTTTGGTAGTACGACATCGATTATTCGGTCTGCTTCTTCAAGCTTGCTTGCAACAAGAAAGAAGATCATCAGGAGAAAGACCACATCAATCATAGGTGTGAGTTCGAGGCCAGTCGATAGTCGGCCTTTGTTAATACGTACGCTCATGATGTGCCCCCCGATAGATCTCTGGCTGCTTTTGGTTCAGCAGCAAGTTGTTCGGGTGTCGCTCGTCCTTTATTCTCATACCGTTCAAGCTGTGGAAGCATTCCGGCGATAATTGAGTCAACTCGTCGGAAGCCAGCCAAAATGCGACCTTCTAAAAAGTGAGCGATGATTGATGCTGGGATAGCAACGCTGAGCCCCGCAAATGTTGTGATCAATGCAACGTAAATTCCTTGAGCAAGTTCTGTTGCACGGTCCGCGCCAACTTCGAGATTCGCAGTGGTATAGAAGGCAAGAATCATGCCTTGCACTGTTCCGAGGAGACCAAGCAGGGGCGTCACCGACACGGCGAGGCTAATTGGTCGAATATTGGAGTACAGCCGTGAAGCCTCTCGTTCCTTGACGGCATCGACGGCATGTTCAATCTCGGGAAGTGGTCTTCCAATCTTTTCAAGCATTGCCTTGATGACATTTGCAAGAACAGATGGATGTTTAGAACAGGCACGGTAGACTCGACGTGGGTCAAATGGCCCATCTGATGAAAGCGATGCAAGTGCACGTGCAAGAGAACGTGGTGTGAAGCGGCTGCGTCGCAGCGCCCAAGCCCGTTCAATACCAAAAGCCACGACGATGACCGACATTGCGACGATTGGCCACATGAGGAAGCCACCGGCAAGGAAAAGTTCCCAGAATGTTTGTGCCGTTTCCATGAACATATTTTCCCTAGGGAGAGGAGGGGGGATGCAGCGCATCCAGTCTCAGTTTGGCCTGTGGGGCTTGGGCAGAATTTGGATACCGTTCAAGCAGTTCAGCATACAGGTTTTCTGCTTGATCTGGTTTGCCAAGTGCTTCAAAGCAACGAGCAGCTTCATAGGTTGATTGTGCTTGCCAGACGTGAAAAGCTTGAGGCGCCTGCTTTTCACCAAAGCCATAAGCAACCTTGAAAAATGCCTTGATGGCATCTTTGTGATTGCCTTGTTCGAAGAGAATCTCTCCTTCCATCATGCGGGCCCGTGCTGCAATTTCTGTTTGACTACTGTCGGCAATGGCTCGAAAGGCGCTGATTGCCAAATCAAGCTGACCAAGGTTTTGTTGAGCCCATGCTGCAGCATAACGAGCCTGAAATGTGTATGGAGACTCTGGCTGCATGTTGAGGAGTTGTTCTGATAATACGAGGCTTTTCTCCCAGTTGCCTTGCAGTGCAGCGCATTCACCAGCGCGGATCAGAGCAAGTCCTTGCAGATCAACGGAGGAGAGTTGTTCGATGGTTGCAATCGCTTTGCTCAAGGGTTCACGTGCAGCTGCATGATTGCCAGACTGAAAGAAGGATTCTCCAAGCATGGCATAGCCGTCAGCTGTCAACGGTCCATTGGGAAACTGCTTTACCTGTTCGTTGAAAGCCTTTGCTGCTTTTGCATGATCTTTCTTCATGACAAAAGCCCATCCGCGTTTATGGAAGGACTGTTC
This sequence comes from uncultured Planctomycetaceae bacterium, assembly GCA_964003275.1. Classification (GTDB taxonomy): domain Bacteria; phylum Planctomycetota; class Planctomycetia; order Pirellulales; family UBA1268; genus CACORA01. Next base: position 3,902 of record CAXFJI010000063.1, on the reverse strand, counting down.
AAGGAGTTGAGACATTGTGTCGCGATCAATAACGGACTGAATGGCACTATCATATGCAGCAGCGGCATCATCCCATGCCCCTGCTTCAAAACGAGATTCACCAATTTCAAACCAGGCATCTGCAGTCCGACTGCCTTGAGGGTACTTTGAAACAACCATACGGAACGTCTTCTCGGCATCTGCGTTGTTCCCCATGAGTAGCTGTGCAGTTCCCATTTCGAAGGCAACCCGATCGGCTGATGCAAAAGACGATTGGGTGTCAAGGATGGTCTGAAACTCTTGAGTTGCCTTCTCGTATTGCTTCAAACCCATCAGGCACAGGCCAGATAAAAAATGAGCTTCAGATGTCGCGGATGATGTATTCTTGGTTTGCCTAACAGAAGCGAGAAATCTTTTTGCATCCTGAAGACCAGATTCAAATGACCCTTCACGATAAAAGGCATCTCCACGAGCAAGAAGCCCTGCTTTGGCAGCATTTGAATCAGAGTATCCGGTAATGAGTGCACTCCATTCCTCGATGGCTTGTGATAGCTTGTCTTGTGCTTCAAAACACCAGCCCAAAGCCAATGAGGCCCATGGGGCTCGTGCGCCTTCAGGTTTTTGTGTAATCACGGTTCTGAACGCTTGAATAGCTTTGTCGTACTGTCCGCTGTCCTGAAGAAGTTGGCCGTAGCGGTACCATGCGATATCGATATAGCGGCTGTTGGGAAACGCATCAATGAGACGTTCAGCTTGTTGTATGGCTCCTTTTTCATCACCAGTCTCATTTCGAGCTCGTATATCAAGAAGCAGAGCTTCGTCACGTCGTGGCCAGGTGTCGTGCTTTGTTTCAATGCGTTTCAACTGCGGGAGGGCGGCCTCAGGCTGCTTGAGTTCGACTAATGCCATTGCATCAAGAAGAAGTGCTTCCGCTTTCAAATCGCCTTGGAGTTTCGGTAAAGCGCGTTCAAGCTGATTGTGTACATCCTGCCACTGTTTTGCAGCTGAGAGGGCAACAGCCTCCCGTATTCGCCACGTCTGCTGTTGTTCCGCTTTCGGATATTCTTTCAGGAGTGCACGATAGGCATCTGAGGAAGCAGCATAGTTGCCGAGCGCGAGAAATGCCTCAGCTTCAATAGACTTCACATCAAGAAGGCGATCTGATTCACTCGCAGCTGGATGCTCGAGAAACGTTTTGGCAGCATTGAGCGCTTCTTCGGGGTGACCTTGGTCAAGTAATGCCAAGGCTGACATGGCAAGGGCTGCGAGTGTGATGGAGTTATTCTGTGGATATTTTTCTGCAATCTGGCGATACGCGTGCGCCGCCTCAGTTCGTTTTTCTGGAATGTCCCAGAGCGCATCCGCTCTGTCTAACTCGAGTTGGGCCAGCTTCGTTAAATTGATATTGGCTTGTTTGCTGGATCGAGCAATGGTGCTTGTTGCTAGAGATAAAGCTTTTTCTGGATTGCCCTCATCCAGTTCGAGGACGATCAGGCTATGTGCCGCATCGGCTCCGATATCTCCTGAGATCCCAACAGCTTTTTCCAAGAGGGGGCGAGCTTTGTCAGACATGCCCGCTTCTATGAAGGCGCGGCCTGCAGAGGCCGTCGCTATTGTAGCGGCAGTTCTATTGTCTGGAGCCTTCTTTTCTTCTTCACATTTCGCAAGAGCAAGATATGTCTCAGCGGCTTCAGCCCACCGTTTTTGTTTCCAGCGAAACGCAGCAAGTCGCTCGAGTGCTTCGATCTGGCGAGGTCCTTTTGTCAAAGCTAATGGCTGCAGGACGCGCTCTACTTCATCATCATCATTTTTCTTAATTGCTGCATCAGCATGCCAGATGCGTACATCGTCAAGCAGTTCATGGTCTGGAAAGGTTGCTGTGAATTGCCTGAATGAGTCGATTGCCTTGTTCCATTGCCCTAACTCGGATTGCCCGACGCCTAGGGCGTAGAGTACCTCTGGGAGTCGAGGGGATGCTTTGTGCTCTTGAATAAACTGGGTCCATGTCTTAATTGCCTTTTCTTTATCTGCAGATTGCCAGAGCGATTCACCAAGACAAAAAAGGGCTTCATCTCGCTGAGGTTGATCATTGCCAGAGGCAAGGTATTCACGGAGTAATGCAGCGGCTTCTTTATATAAGTGTGGCTGTTGCTCTGATTGCGCTGTGACGAAACTTCCCCTCGCCAACTCCCAGCGAGCAAGTCCTTTTGTCGCATCATCAACGTCACTCTGAGTGACAGCCTGAAATGTTTTTCGAGCAGCTTCCCAGTCATCGTTTTTGAGTTGACAAATGCCAAGATAGAAACGTGCCTTGAGGGCAAGAGGGTCTGACGGATATTGGGAGATGAGTACATCCCACTCCTCTGCAGCAAGTTCCCAGGCTTCACGATTCTGTAATGCGGCAGCAGCCGAGTAGGCTGCTCGTGCTGCTGTAGAAGAGTTGTCTTCTACGGCGCTGCATTCTGTGGGCATCAGCGCGCAAAGTAAGAGAAGCGGAAAGAGTACAGTGGCGAGCAGTTTTTGGATAGGCACCATGAATACACGTACACCAACTCGTGACACAACTATGAATCCCACAACGAAGTAGATTTCATTCGTACGGTTTGCTGTATTATACGTGATGGAATGATGGTCCGCATCCCTTTGAGAGGCTCGATAATCGTTATAGTCATCAACGACAGTCGGTATATGAGTTACCAGATACACTCAGTGATATGGGTAACCGGCTTGGTGGGATATGCCGGGATTGATAATCCGTGTTCTGGGTGCAGGGGGAAAGCGAGGCGATTCGTAATCTCACAGCACAGACTGGGAAAGAGATCAAGACGACCATGCAGATGAAGAGACATGACGCCAGCCTCTTACTGTGAGGAATCAGGCATGAAGACATATTGAAATATTCCTTGCGGCACATAATGGTTAATTCTTCGGTCTGCCGTCTTTCGCAGGTTCTTTTCCGGTCACAAGCGCGTGGCCCTGGCGTGCAAAGCGTCGGCCGAGAGTGATGTAGCCCTCCGGCCTTTCGTAGTGAACAGCGTTCTGCGTCTTACCGTCTTTCATTCTGTCATTGAGATCATCACAGTCCACCCAGGCACCACTAGGATCTTCATTGGCAATTTCCATCTGGATCTTTCGCATTGCCCCCCAACTCTCTTTTTTCTGACCAGCATCGCTTAAGCGGCCGATAACAATGTTCATATCCGGGCGCTCCAAATCACGGCGCAGTTTGGTAATCAATGCCTTCAAGGCATCTTTATAGGCAGGCTGCCCCCCGCCGTTGGCATCGCGTTCGCCCTGCATCCAGCAAAAAGTCACTGAAGCCGGCTTGGGGTGCTTTTTCAGCATTTCCTTGTATTGATCGAGAATCGGCTGGTACAACGTGACCCCTTTATCTTTCCACAGTCTTTCTCTGTTCCTCTCAGTGAGTCCATTCTCTTTTGCTATATCATCCCATTCCTCCAACCATCGACATATTGGCTGACCGCCCTGTGCAACTTTGATATAGACAACCTCTTCGTCTCCGAAGAGCTTTTTGGCCTCCGGCATGAAACCAGTCTCCGGATCCATACCCTGCATGTTGGATTGCCCTGAGAGGATAAATAGATGAACTGGCTTGTCTGCTGCTACCACGACAGATGCCGTGAGCAAGAGTGTTAGAAGAGTGATGATTTTCATATTGTGAAATCCTTGATTTCGTCTTGTTTATAAATTGATAACTGACTCCAAATTCACACATCGGTACACTTATTTCGCGGGCGGTTGGTAGGCATCTTCGTTCACCAGCCCCGGCTGCATCCTCGTCCACCATCGATCGTAGACAGTACGCAGTTGATCCACGACTTCGGGATATTGAGCGATCACGTTTGTCGTTTCACCAGGGTCGTTCTTGAGGTCGAAAAGCTCCTCCCCATTCTTGTTATTCA
>CAXFJI010000062.1:0-10058 GCA_964003275.1 uncultured Planctomycetaceae bacterium | reverse complement strand
GGCCGTCAAAGTTTTTCTTTCACAGCAAAACAGCGAGAGAAACTCACTCAATTCATTGAGCGAGGAGGCACCATTCTTGCAGATAGTGTGTGTGCCGCCCGTGGTTTCACGACTGCTTTCCGATCAGAACTATCCTTGTTGTTTCCCGAACAGCAACTTGAGGAAATTCCCGCTACGGATCTTATTTTTACAGCAAAAGAATATGGGGGGTATGACATTCGAGAAGTTACTCTTCGTGAACCATCTGGAGGGGATGGTCCCTTAGGGACAGTAAAACGAAGAATATCTCCAAAACTGGAAGGCATCCGCATTGGGGATCGATGGGCTGTTATTTTTTCGCCTTTTGATATTTCCTGCGCGCTTGAAAAACAGAACTCAATGGAATGTACCGGGTATGGTCGCGACGATGCCAAGAAAATTGCTCTTAATGTGCTTCTATACTCACTCAACCACTAGATTCCTGACTCACCTCAAGCATTCATCGCAATCAATCGTTGGGGTCATCATCAATCATCACTACGCATTCCTGTGAGATATGATGCATAGTAAAGAATGGTTAGAACACTCTGTAGTGTCGCCGCAACGTATGTCCAAGCAGCTGCATTGAGCACTGCGTTGACGGCTTGCATTTCATCAGCAGGCACAATCCCTAATTCAACTAATGATGCCTTCGCACGATTACTCGCATCAATTTCAACTGGCAAATTGACAAGTTGAAAAAAAACAGTTGCTCCAAACAGCAAGAGGCCCAACCAAGCAATCTGCTGAAGTGCCAGAGCCAACCCAAGAATAAACAAAATAACGCCGAAACCACTACCGAAACTGGCTACACCAACGGCAGCATTCCGAAGACTCATCAGTGGATACCGTTGTGCATCCTGAAGCGCATGTCCAGCCTCATGAGCGGCAATACCCACTGCCGCCAATGAACGACTCCCATAGACAGCCTCTGATAAACGAAGTACTTTTTTTCTAGGATCGTAATGGTCTGAAAGTGTTCCTCGGATTGACTCGATGTTGACGTCCGTCGCACCAGCAGAGTCAAGGATATACCGCGCAGCAGCTGCCCCAGTGAGTGATGCTGGCTTTTGGGATGCGGATGCAAATGATGAGTGAACACGCCATTGTGCCCACATTGCTAATAAAATGGCTGGGGCTGTGGCAATCATAAGATATGGATCAAAAAAAAAGAAAGGCATCTCATTGGTCTCCAAGAATTCTCTATCCGACAGCAAATCCATCTAATTCATAGTATTCTAGAGCTTAATAAATTTTTTGCATGTATTACTGCTACGTTTTCTTGGATGAATCTTGAACTATGATGCCTAGAACATCGATGCCAGTTAGCTGGAAAGCCGTGGCCTTCTGTCTCCTTATTTTTTTAGAGCCTGGCTGCAGTCGCACTCCAAAACATGTATCTTTTGAACAGGACACGCTGGAAAAGCGTTTGCCTGCAGACATGAATTCGCTTTGTCAACGTATAGATGCAATTCTTGTACACACTCGTGATAATCGACTGCTTGATACATCAACCCATGGTGCCTGGCAGGTGGTCCATGGGATCCTTGCATTTGGAAAAGACTTTCCGCTTCGTCATGACAATACAGTCTCGCCTGCACTCGATTACCTATTGGGTGGCGGCAAGATAAAAGGCTGGGTACTTCGGCCATCGACTCTTGGTATTCGCGCTATTGTGGAAGGCGGCAGCACAACGGCCCAAGGCCACCCTGATCAATGGCTTGGTTACCTTTCCCAGTACGGCATTGCAGCCTGTGGCGCAGCACCGGTTTCACTTGAGACCAAAATTATCGTGGCCGATCGTACGTTCACTGTTGCTGACCTTCTTGCACAAAGTCAAGCCGACATCGTAGCCGGCCAGGAAGCCACGTGGACACTGATGGCATTGTCAACATATCTTGATCATGATGAAGAGTGGATATCGCATGATGGTGAACACTGGACAATTGAACGCGTTGTGGAGATGGAACTAGATCATGATATTTTTTCGAGTGCCTGTGGTGGAGCGCATCGTTTATACGGACTGATCACTGCGCTAAAGCATTACATGGCTGCGACAAATACTGAATGGGGGGCACTTCATGGAGTCTGGGGCCGTGCCGCCGACATCATCGATAATTGCATAGAGAGAGCTCGATATTTTCAGCAAGCTGACGGAAGCTTCTCAATACATGCCTTCGAACGACCTGGGTACTCATCTGATGTATTCATTAATTTGGGATCGACTGGACATGTGTTTGAAGTAGTCGCTACGGCCGTTGATCCTGTACGTCTTGATGAACCGTGGATTACCCGAGCTGCTGACAGACTTGTCACCTTGCTCGAACAGACAGCAGATATTGACGTTGAGTGTGGGGCCCTTTATCACGCCATCCATGGACTTGCTATCTACAAACATCGTATTCAAAAAACAGTTGCTGAACCTTAGAATGTTTTCTGTCGCACCAACGTAATGTTATGATACACCGGGGCATTGGCTGTTATCTTTTTCTAATCGTCTTCATCAATGCACGGACTCATCTTCTTTTACATTCGAAAATTTGCTGACACTGTGTCATCTGATACAGCATCGTGGTCAGTCTTGCGATCAACCGTAGCTACCAGTCACGAAAAGTATCTCCCTTCAGGTACGTACCCCGACTCAGAGGCCATTCATCTCCTGGAATCTCTTGCGGCATCTGCCAATGAACCCTTGCCGTCGGTTATTGAAAAATTTGGGATGTTTCTTGCCCCACAACTTCTCAAGGTAGCCGGTCAATATATCGATCCTGATTGGTCCGCTCTTGATCTTATTGAACACACTGAATCCATCATGCACTCGATGATTCGTTCCACCAATCCTGGAGCAGAACCTCCAGTACTCGATACGGTAAGAGAGTCTCCTTCAGAACTAACGATTATTTATAGTTCCCAACGCAAACTTTGCATTCTAGCCAAGGGCCTCATTCGTGGCATTGGTAAACACTATGGACAAGAACTCACGATTGATGAGACATGCTGCATGCATCATGGCTCACCTTTTTGCACCTTGGTTGTAAACACTGAGAAACACGATACGCATGAAGAAGCAGCATCGCTGTATGACACAATTGAGTTTGATGAAGACGATGCTGAAATGGTCAAGGACTCCTCCTCTCAAGCTGTTCCTTCAGCACAATCCCATCAGCTTGAGCATCCCAGTCAGATTGGGTCATACAAGATCTTGAATGATATTGGTAGGGGTGGCATGGGGAAAGTTTTTCTTGGTCATGATGAGCAGCTTCAGCGTGAAGTTGCCATAAAAGTCATGCATTCTCACCGAGCGCATAATCAAGCTGCTCGCAAGCGATTCTTAAATGAGAGTCGGGCAACGGCCGCTATCAATCATCCCCATGTTGTAACCATTCATCAGGTTGGTGAGCATGACGGCATTCCCTTCATTGTCATGCAACGACTCGAAGGATGCACCCTCCAGAAATACTGTGCTGAATTCAGTAGCCTTTCCGTCGGAGAGGTGCTCAGAATTGGTCGTGAAGTTGCACTTGGACTTGAAGCTGCTCATTTACATAGCCTTGTTCATCGAGATATCAAACCAGCCAACATTATTCTTGAAGGACCGAAAAAGCATGTAAAAATTATTGATTTTGGCCTTGCACTAGACACTCTGGAAAGTTCCTCAAAAGTCACCGATGATGGATCAATCGTAGGAACTCCCGCCTACATGTCTCCAGAACGAGTTAATGGTGACACCATTGATGCTCAGAGTGATATTTTTAGTCTTGGCATCATTCTCTATGAGATGTTCAGTGGAAAACTTCCTTTTGAAGGAGAATCGATCGTAACAACACTTGTGGCCATTGCTCGCGGACATGCCGAGCCACTTCATAAAATCGCTCCTGATATTCCTCCGTTGGTGAGTAGCTTTATCATGCAAATGATTGCACCAGACAAAGCAGATCGCCCCGCCACTGCATCAATCGTGGTAAAATCTATTGAAGAGATCGAAAAGCAATTGAATTCTGATGGTTAGATGCAAGTGCCCGCTGCACCTCTTTAACAAGATTTGACTCTTTTCCTTGCCAGTGAATTGTATCGGTTCTCTGGGTATCAAGATGCTTGAGTTGCGCTGAACCAGATTCAAACTCGTCACTCCCAAGAATGAGCGCGAATAGGACGCCCTTCTTTGCTGCATTTTTTAATTGATTGCCTAGTTTTTTGGGCTCAGGAAAAAACTCCACTGCAACTCCAGCACAACGAAGGGCTCTGGCAATCTTGAGATACTGCCCCAGATACTGTTTATCGAAGTAGGGCAGAAAGACCTCGGCTGGAGTCTCGATACCGGTTAGTTTTCCCAACTCCTCCAGTCCAGCAAGAAGTCGATCAATACCTAACGATGCTCCAACCCCTGGTAATTGTTGTTTCGTATATAGTCCAGCAAGATTGTCATACCGACCACCAGAACAAATGCTACCAAGCGCAGGAAGTTCATCAAGAAAACTTTCAAGAACAATACCTGTGTAGTAATCCAAACCACGTGCAATCGATGGATCAACAGTAATACGCCCGTCAGGCACGCCCACATCGTGCACCTGCTTTATAAGACTACGAAGAGACTCAACACCAGCTTCCCCCAACGTAGAACCATCTACAAGGGAGTGTAATTGCGAAAGTACAGAGTCAGCATTTCCTTCAAGGGCAGCCATTTCTAGTAGCACACGTGAAGAATCCTGGGATACTCCAATATTTTGCATTTCCTTCGAAAGTGTATCTACTGAAACCTTGCCACGCTTATCGAGCAAGCGTAATACATCTGTCGAAATCTCAATCAAATTGAACTTTTCCAGGATGCCGGAAAGTACACGTCGATCATTCACTCGAATTGTAAATTGCTCAAGACCGATGGCCGACAGGAGATCATGGACAACCAACACTGTCTCAAGATCAGCCAAAGGACTTGTTGTACCGATTGTATCGAAATCGCACTGCATAAACTCACGATAGCGGCCTCGTTGAGTATTCTCTCCTCGCCATACTGTTGCCATATGATAGCGTTTGAAAGGCACACCAAGAGTCGCAATGTGCTGAGCACAGAATCTGGCAAAGGGTATCGTTAAGTCAAAACGCATACCAACTTCGCGCCCTCCGTGATCTTTGAATCGATACAATTGTTTATCCGTCTCCTCACTTCCTTTCCCTGTGAGAATCTCAAGATATTCAAGAGAGGGAGTATCGATTGGTGAAAAGCCATACGAACGATACACTCGTCTAGCTATGTCCAAAATATTTTCACGGGCCAACGCCTGAGCAGGCAACTGATCGCGGAAGCCCTTAAGTGTTCGTGGCTGAATCATAAAATCACTGGCAGAAGTGATGGCTTAGGGCTTCGGATTGATTTTGTACGATTTTTTTTCTTGCGACCATCACCTATTTTTTTCCCACCAGGACCAAGCACTACTTCCATGTACTCGACAACTTGTTCGGCTGTCTCAAAATACTGATCGTACACCCAACTGTCCTCATATTCACATTCCTTGGTCGTGTACTCTCGACAGATCAAAGGACGCGTTTCATAAATACCACAACGATGATCCTCTTGGAGGTGCTTGCAAACGGTGTGCACACAGACATACCAGTCACCGGCTTCCGTAAAAGCGGTTGCGTGTTCATGAAGGAGAAACCAGCGGAGAAACTCAAAATCTTCTCGTGTCGTTGGCGTATCCAGCGTTAATGCAAAATATCGACAACACTTTGCAGAACAGTACTCGCACAACACCTTGTCTTTAGGGACGTCATCACGGTGAGGTTTTGTCAGAAGAACGGGGAGGACCGGCTCTGCTGCAAATGAGGACATCTCCGCCTCCAAAAACTGTTTCTGTTGTCTAAGAAAAACCATTCAGTGAGCAATATACCACTCATTGCCTCCACTGCACGGGCAGTAGTCACATTACCGACGTGTATGGCCTATACTCTTTGTTTTCCGCCTCTGGAGTCCTCCGACTGATGCCGAAACGTTGGCACATCCAACCCCATGATCAGGCTGTGGTTGCAGATATTGAGCGATCTGCAAGAGTTTCCAGCATTGTAGCTCGGCTGCTGGCTGCTCGAGGTCTCACCGCTGCTGATGACGTAAAGTCTTTTTTGAGCGGGACGATGGCTGACCTCCGAGATCCCGAACTCCTCCCAGGTGTATCGGAGGCAGCAGAAAGAATTTTGAATGCTGCCAAGGCTGGTAAAAAAATCGTAATTTATGGTGACTACGATGCAGATGGCATGTGTGCAACAGCTATTCTTTGTGCATGTCTTGAGGCCATCGATGCAACGCCAACCTACTATGTTCCGGACCGCTTTGAAGAGGGTTATGGTCTCAATGGTGATGCACTCAAGCATTTAGCAAAGCAGTCGACTGATCTTATTGTGACTGTTGATTGTGGTATCGCAAGTCTTGCGGAAGCCAGCATTGCCAGGCACTTGGGCATTGAACTCATTATCACTGACCATCACACGCTAGCCGATTCACTTCCGGAAGCGGATGTACTTGTCCATCCTCGCCTGCCGGGAACTGATTACCCATTTGGTGAACTCTGCGGCGCTGGTGTTGCATTCAAGCTTGCTTGGGCAATTGCGACTCGTACTTCCGGCGCGAAACAGGTAACCCCTCGACTTCGAGAAATGCTTCTTCGTGGCATGGGGTATGCAGCACTCGGAACAGTCGCTGATGTTGTACCACTTCTCGATGAAAACAGAGTTTTTGTGAAGCACGGTTTAGAATGCCTTCGGAAACGAGGGGGCGCTGGCATTACAAGACTGCTTGAACTTGCAAAACTTCATGATAAATCAAGTCTTGAAAGTGAAGATGTGGCATTTCGTCTCGCTCCACGCCTCAATGCTGCTGGCCGGCTTGGACAGGCATCATGCGGCATTGAAATGCTCACTACACCTGATTCAGCCCGAGCAGTCTCACTGGCAAACTACATTCATGAACTAAATACGCAGAGAGAACATGAGGAACGTAGCATTCAACTTTCTGCATCAAAGCAAGTAAAAGAGCAGTTTGATCCCGTCGATGACTCATCGCTCGTTTTAGCTCATCGAAGCTGGCATGCAGGAGTCATTGGCATTGTTGCAGGACGACTGGCAGAACGCTTTCACCGCCCCGTTGTCATGATTGCACAAGATGAACATCAGGGCCGTCCCGCAATCGGAAGTGTCCGGAGTGTACCTGGATTTGATGTACATGCTGCATTATTGGCTTGTAAAGAACTTTTGGTGTCCTGTGGTGGCCATGCTGCAGCTGCTGGGCTTCGAATTGAGGATCAAAATATTGAAGCATTTCGTGAAAAATTCTGTGAGGAGGTTTCGGCACGCATGCCTCATAACCTACGAGTCGCTCAAATTACAATCGATGGAGAGACGAGTCTTTCTGGACTGACGATCGAAGCCGTTGAGCAAGTAGAGCAACTCGCTCCCTTTGGTCAATCAAATAGACGACCCGTATTATGCGCTTCTGCTGTAGCTCTAGCTGAACCTCCTCGTGCGATCGGTGGGGGCGGGAGACATCTTGCCATGAACCTCATTCAACATGGAGTACGTGTGCGTGGCATAGCATTTGGTGCTGCGGAATGGATCGACCAGCTCCCAACGCCTGGAGAGCCATTTCACGTTGCTTTTAAGCCAAAAATCAATGAGTTTCGTGGACGTCGATCTGCTGAGATGGAGATTATTGACTGGCGTCCCGATGGGGTCGATGTATCACTTGATTTACCCTCACTAAAGGCAGCACACTAAAATCAGCTTTTGTTTTCTCGTTCTCATTCTGAAAGATAGTCATCATGAAGCATCTCTGGATTCTCAGCATTCTTTTTTTTACTCCCTCTCTCTCTGCAGATGACTGGCCACAGTGGATGGGACTGAACAGAGATGGCGTGTGGCATGAGTCAGGAATTGTTAAGACAATTCCTGAGGATGGTCTCCCAGTCGTATGGCGAGCATCCGTAAATGCTGGTTACTCAGGCCCTGCAGTTGCCAACGGACGGGTCTATTTGATGGATTACGCAAAGAATGATGGAGCTATTGCGAATAGCCCAAACGACCGCACAAAACTTCAAGGGAGTGAACGGATTCTCTGCTTTGATGCCACAACAGGAAATCTCATTTGGAAGTATGAATACGATTGTCCCTATGCGATCTCCTATGCATCCGGACCACGTTGCACCCCAACAATTGCTGAAGGAAAAGTATACGCATTAGGAGCGGAAGGGAATCTCACCTGTCTCGATGCTTTGACTGGAACCGTCATCTGGAAAAAGGATTTCAAAAAAGAGTACAACGCCCCAACCCCAATCTGGGGATTCTGTGGTCACCCTCTCGTTGATGGCAAACGACTATTCTGTCTTGTTGGTGGTGACTCAAGTATTGCCGTAGCCTTCGATAAGGACAGTGGAAAAGAACTGTGGCGTGCCATCTCAGCTAGTGAAAGTGGATATTGTCCACCCACTATGATCACGCCCTTTGGAACAAAACAACTTGTCATATGGGATGCAGACAAATTGAATGCAGTGCATCCACATTCTGGTGAGACCATCTGGTCACAGCCCCTCAAGCCTTCTTATGGAATGTCCATTATGGCACCACAAGTCACTTCGTTAGATGATGACATGGTTTTATTCGCAAGTGGCATTGGGCAAGTAAGCGCACTCTTGCGTCTTTCATCGAATGGCGATGGGACAACTGTCATCCGGCGAGGGAAACCAAAAACGGGTGTGTACTGTTCAAACAGTACTCCATACATAGAAAACAAAACTATCTACGGCTGTGATTGTGAAACAGGCATGCTGACAGCCGCCGATCTCAGCACTGGTAAACGGCTTTGGGAAACGCTCGACCCGACAACCGGGGGCACCAGACGTGGCAGACATGGCACGGCTTTCCTTGTGCAACACAAGCCAAAATCAAATACCACCAGCACTGCAGATCGAACATGGATATTTAGTGAAACAGGTGATTTGATCGTTGCGACACTCACTACGGATTCATATCAGGAGTTGGGGCGAATGCATATTCTTGCTCCTACAAACGAATGTTTTGGGCGTAATGTCGTGTGGAGCCACCCAGCCTTTGCAAATCGTTGTGTCTTTGCACGAAATGATGAAGAACTCGTCTGTGTTTCACTGGCAAAGTGATACCTTTGCCTTTCCTCCTTTATGAGATATATCCGAAGAAAATGACCGCTGCCTCTGTCAAACACACGACAGGAGATTGCGGTCAGGTAATTAACGGCATTGATAAGTCAGATACTTCCGCTGACGCGGATATCTGTTTCTCCTTCTGATGCTCTACCCTGTAGGTGAATTGCCAAGTAACTCACAGCGAAAAATGCACCACACTGGCGCATTCTGCACCACTACGGTGCTTTAGAGCATCATCGTTTCCACCAACTTTCTTACCAAGAAAAGTTTTTTTGTTCGATTGGTGTTTGGCATGTATTTCGCTCTACAGGCTCCCTCACGTGCTTGTTCAATCACAGGACGGTGATCGAAGGAACATTGAGTCCTTCGCATCACAGCAATCACAAGAGGAGTTCTTTTATGATCTGGCCATTCAACATTTTTAATAAGAAAAAAGAATGCAACTACCGAAAGTCCAGTATTGGTCGTCCTGAACAACTCGAAACTCGCAAAATGATGGCAGTGGATTCTGTTGAAGTCTCAGGAGACGCTCTCGTTATCCGTTGTGATGACACAAACTCACACGTCGTTGTGAATTCTTGGGGGAATTATTATGTGGTTAACGAACCAGGAATTGGCCGTTCTTCTGGCTGGTATCATGCACCATCCCTGAAAGAAATTCGTTTCCACGGAGGGAGCGGAAATGATTCCTTTTCAACAAGCGCTCGTCACCTCCAGGTTCTTGCATGGGGTAACGCCGGTGATGATCAGCTAACGGGTAGCACCCTTAGAGATGTTCTTTTTGGTGGCCCTGGAAATGACAGTCTCTTCGGTTTGGGTGGAAATGACGTGATGCGTGGAGGTCTCGGTGACGATGACATGTATGGGTGGTCAGGC